>NZ_JBELMH010000064.1:0-15908 GCF_042096055.1 Citreimonas sp.
TCTGCGCGGTCGAGCAGTTGGGGTTGGCGATGATGTTCTTCTTGGAATAGCCCATGACCGCGTCGGCGTTCACTTCCGGGACGACCAGCGGGACGTCCGGGTCGTAGCGGTAGAGCGAGCTGTTATCGATCACCACGCAGCCGGCACCGGCGGCCTTCGGCGCATATTCCTTGGTCGCTTCCGAGCCGATCGCGAACAGCGCCATGTCCCAGCCGGTGAAGTCGAAGGCGGCGATGTCCTGCGTCTTCAGCGTCCGGTCCCCGAACGACACCTCGGTTCCCAGCGAACGGCGCGACGCCAGGACGGCGATGTCGTCGACCGGAAATTCGCGTTCGTGCAGGATGTTGAGCATTTCGCGGCCCACGTTGCCCGTGGCGCCGGCGACGACGATCCTGTAACCCATGTGGTCCTCCATTCGGTCACGTCCGGGCGTTTTCCGCCCGGACAGGTTGCCGCGCGTCATATAGCACCCCCATGGCATGCGAAAGGGGCATGCGCCCGCCGGCTCCTTCCGCAGTTGATGAAGAAGCCGGCGTGGGTACGTTTTCGGCAGGTGACGCAGGGGCCAAGGCGTGGATCGAGACTTGAACCCGGCGCCTGCGGTAACCTAAGGTTGAGTTGCGGCCGCGCGGGCAAACGAACGATCTGCGTGGGCATGCAAGTCCCGACACGGGGCGAGGGGACAGGCGCATGATCTATCGACTCGTGACCGCGATGACGCGTTGGCAGAAGCAGTGCGTCTTCGCGGCGACCGACGCCGTGGTGGCGGCCGCGTCGATCCTGCTGGCCGTGGTGCTGAGCGCGTCCGTCCGGGGCGAGCCGGCCGCCCTGGCGCCCGCGATGCCGCTGGCGCTGTGCATGGCCTTCGCCGCGATCGTGCTCACGTGGTCGCTGGGCCTGCCGCAGGTCAAGCTGAACGCATTCGAGATGCGCAGCGCCGCGCGCGCCGCCGTGCTGGCGATGCTGGTGACCGTCGCGGGCATCGGTCTGGACGAGATCCTGGGCACCGGCATCGCGCTCGGCCAGCATGTGATCGCCGGGCTGATCCTGCTGATCCTCACCGTTTCCTGGCGTCTGCTGCTGCTGAATCTCACAAGCGAGATCTACCGCCGCGGCAAGCCGCGCATGCGCGTGCTGATCTACGGCGCCGGCCAGACCGGTCGCCAGCTGGCCGCCGCGCTGCGCCACGACCAGAACGTCTATCCGGTCGCGTTCCTGGACGACAACCCGACGCTGCAAAGCCTGGTGATCGGCGGGTTGCGCGTGCACGCGCCCTCGGTCGTCGAGGACCTCGTGCGGTCGCGCCGGATCGACCGGATCGTGCTGGCGATGCCGTCGATCAGCACGCCGGCGCTGTCGCGCATCGCCCACGGCCTGCGCCATGTGGGCGTTGAAGTACATGCGCTGCCGTCCTTCGCGCAGATGGTCGGCCAGGCCGGCGTTCCGATGCGGGCGGCGCCGGTGCCGCTCGACTCGCTGCTGGGGCGCAGCCAGCTCGAGGCAGATCTGCCGGCGGTCGGCGACGCCTATACCGGCCGGCGCATCATGGTCACCGGGGCCGGTGGCTCGATCGGGGCCGAGCTTTGCCGTCAGATCCTGGCGTGCGATCCGCAATGCCTGGTTCTGGTCGAGCAATCGGAATTGGCGCTCTACACGATCGACAAGGAACTGGCCGAACTGGGCGTGAAGCCGACGATCGTGCCGGTGCTGGGCTCGGTCCTGGACGGACCGGCGATGGCCGAGGCGATGCGCCGTCACCGCGTCGACGTCGTGCTGCACGCGGCCGCCTACAAGCACCTGCCGCTGGTCGAGACGAACCCGATCGCGGGGCTCGAGAACAACGTGCTGGGCACCAAGGTCCTGGCCGAGGTCGCGCGGGACGCGGGCGTCGACCGGTTCATCCTCGTCTCGTCCGACAAGGCGGTGCGCCCGACCAACGTGATGGGCGCGTCAAAGCGCCTGGCCGAGCTGGTCGTGCAGGACCTCGCCACGCGCTCGGGGCGCACGCGGTTCTCGATGGTCCGCTTCGGCAACGTGCTGGGATCGAGCGGCTCGGTCATTCCGCTGTTCGAGGAGCAGATCGCCCGGGGCGGGCCGGTGACGCTGACGCACCCGGACGTCACGCGCTACTTCATGACCATCGCCGAGGCCGCCCGCCTGGTGCTGCTGGCGGGATCGTTCGCGCGGGGCGGCGACGTGTTCGTGCTGGACATGGGCGCGTCCGTGCCGATCCGCCGTCTGGCGCGGCAGATGATCGAGGGCGCGGGCTACACTGTACGCGACGCCGCCAATCCCGACGGCGATATCGAGATCCGCATCACCGGCTTGCGCCAAGGCGAGAAGCTGCACGAGGAATTGCTGATCTCGCCCGACATGCTGACCACGCCGCACGTCAAGATCCTGCGCGCGCAGGAAAGCTTCCTGTCCGAGTTCGAGACGGCGAACGCGATGCGGGCCCTTCGCGCCGCGATCGACGACCGCGACGAGGCTGCGGCGCGGGCCGTGATCGCCCGCTGGGTCGAGGGCATCGCCGCACCCGCGGTCAGCGAAACCCTCCGCCGCTGAGCCGACCTCAGCGCTGGCTGCGGCCCGGGATCTCGTCGCGCTTGGGCGCCGGTTTCCATTCGTCGATCGTCTTCGCGGCCTCATCGGCGCTTTCGACGAAACGGAACAGTTCCAGATCCTCGGGGCTGATCGTGCCGGCGTCGGCCAGCGCGTCCCAGTTGATGATTTTCTCCCAGAAGGCGCGGCCGAACAGCAGGAACGGCACGCGGTCCATGCGCCCGGTCTGGATCAGGGTCAACGCCTCGAACATCTCGTCCAGCGTGCCGAAGCCGCCGGGGAAGACGCAGATCGCCCGCGCGCGCATCAGGAAGTGCATCTTGCGGATGGCGAAGTAGTGGAAGTTGAACGCCAGGTCCGGCGTCACGTAGGGGTTCGGCGCCTGTTCGTGCGGGAGCACGATGTTCAGGCCGATCGACACGCCGCCGGCTTCGTCCGCGCCGCGATTCCCGGCTTCCATCACGCCGGGGCCGCCGCCGGTGCAGATGACGTAGTCACGGTTGCCCGACGCGACCGAGCGTTCGGTCATCAGTGCGGCGAAGGCCCGCGCCTCGTCGTAGAAATGCGACAGGTCCGCCAGCGTCTGCGTGCGCGCCGTTTCGCGGTCGGCCGGGGCGGGAATGCGCGCGCCGCCGAACAGCACGATGGTCGAATCGATGCCATGCTGGTCCAGCAGCATCTCGAACTTCATCAGTTCGAGCTGCAGGCGCACCGGCCGCAATTCCTTCTGGCACAGGAAATCGTCGTCGGCGAAGGCTAGGCGGTACGAGGGCGACAGCGTCTGCGGCGTCTGCGGCACGCCTGCGGCGGTGGTGCGGTCGTCGCCGGCATCCCGGAACGCGCTGCGGCGGTCGTCGTCCATGGTCATCTCCTCGTCTCGGTGCGCCACGCCTATCGCCTTGCCCGGTAAAGGGGAAGGCGCCAGCGGCGTCCCTGCGCATTGTCGCAGGGGCAATCCGGCGCTATAGCGCCTCGGAACCATCCGCAAGGGGACCGGACCATGTCGAACGCACAGCTTGAAACCGCCATCGAAGCCGCTTGGGAAAACCGCGCTGATATCACGCCCGCCACCGGCGGCGAAACCCGCGAGGCGATCGAGGACACACTGAACGCGCTCGACAGCGGTAAGCTGCGCGTCGCCGGGCGTGGCGAGGACGGCACCTGGCACGTCAACCAGTGGGCCAAGAAGGCGGTCCTGCTGGGCTTCCGCATCAAGGACATGGAGATCCAGCCCGGCGGGCCGCAGGGCGGCGGCTGGTGGGACAAGGTCGACAGCAAGTTCAAGGGCTGGGGCGACGAGGAGTGGAAGTCCGCCGGCTTCCGCGCTGTGCCCAACTGCGTCGTGCGCAAGTCGGCCTTCATCGCGCCGGGCGTCGTTCTGATGCCGTCCTTCGTGAACCTCGGCGCCTACGTGGACGAGGGTACGATGGTCGACACCTGGGCGACCGTGGGCAGCTGCGCGCAGATCGGCAAGGGCGTGCACCTGTCGGGCGGCGTGGGCATCGGCGGCGTGCTGGAACCCATGCAGGCCGGCCCCACGATCATCGAGGACAACTGCTTCATCGGCGCGCGGTCGGAGGTCGTCGAGGGCGTCATCGTGCGCGAAGGTTCGGTCCTTGGGATGGGCGTCTATATCGGCCAGTCCACCAAGATCGTCGACCGCGAGACCGGCGAGGTCTTCATGGGCGAGGTGCCGCCGTACTCGGTCGTCGTGTCGGGCTCGATGCCCACCAAGAACAACCTGAACCTGTACTGCGCCGTGATCGTGAAGCGTGTGGATGAAAAGACACGCTCGAAGACCGGAATCAACGAGTTGCTCCGCGACTAGCGGAACCGCTCACCATGTCGTGACGTTGCGCCCGGGTATCTGGTTCAATGGGAGACATGAACATGGAAGGTTTGGGTTGGTTCGCCGCCATCATCGTGGGCGGCCTTGCAGGCTGGATCGCCGAGAAGATCATGGGGGGCGATCACGGCCTCCTGACGAACATCATTCTGGGCATCGTGGGCGCGGTCGTCGCGAATTTCCTGCTGGTGCTCATCGTCGGCTCGACGCTGACCGGATGGATCGGCCAGCTGATCGTCGGGATCATCGGGGCCTGCATCCTGATCTTCGCCTGGCGGGCGATCAAGGGCCGCACCTGACCCTTTCGTCGGGTGAGACGACGCGATAAGGCTGGCCCCGTCACGATACGGGGCCAGCCATGACCAACAAGACCGCAAAGCCGAAGGACACGAAAGTCCACCAGGTCTACACGCTGGTGGTCGAGGTGGGCCGCACCAAAGGCGACGGCCTGCCCGATGGCGCCAAGGGCGCCGCGCTGATGTGCTACGCCTCGGGCGTGGACGAGGCCGAGGCGGTGCGCGAGACCGTCGCCATCCTCAAGCAGGCAGACATGGCGCCGCTGGACGTGACAGGCTACGGCACCGAGGCCGAGCGTCGCGCCGAGGGCCACGAGATCGACGACGACGAGGCCGCATTGATGGCGCGCGCGCTGGAAGAAAACGCAGTCATCGTCGCGCAGGTGACCCCCTTCCACGACTGACTTTCGGGCATTTGCCAATCCCGTCGCACCGCGCTAGCCAAGGGCGAACCGCGAAGGAACAGCCATGCCCGTCGATCCCGTGGACCTGACCGCCCGCCTTGTGCGCTGCCCCTCCGTAACGCCCGACGAAGGCGGCGCACTTGACCTGCTTCAGGCGCTGCTGTCCGATGCGGGGTTCGATTGCACGCGCGTCGACCGTGGCGGCGTGTCGAACCTGTTCGCCCGCTGGGGTCCGCGCGGCCACGCGCGCACCTTCGGCTTCAACGGCCACACGGACGTGGTGCCGATCGGCCGGGCCGAGGACTGGACGCACGACCCCTTCGGGGCCGAGCAGGCGGATGGGTTCCTGTACGGCCGAGGCGCCACGGACATGAAGTCGGGCGTCGCCGCCTTTGCCGCCGCCGCCGTCGATTTCGTCACCGACACGCCGCCCGAGGGCGCGGTGGTGCTGGCCATCACCGGCGACGAGGAAGGCGACTCGGTCGACGGCACGGCTGCGCTGCTGGACTGGATGGCCGAGGTCGGTGAACGCCTGTCGGTCTGCCTGGTCGGAGAGCCCACCTGCCCCGACACGCTGGGCGAGATGATGAAGATCGGGCGGCGCGGCTCGCTCAACGCATGGATCACGGTGCGCGGGACGCAGGGCCATTCGGCTTATCCGCACCGCGCGCTGAACCCGCTGCCGGCGGTGGCGCGGCTGGTGGACCGGCTGGCGTCGCAGGCGCTGGACGAGGGCACCGAGCATTTCGACCCCTCGACGCTGGCGGTCGTCACCGTGGACACCGGCAATCCCGCGACCAACGTCATCCCGGCCGAGACGCGCGCCACGCTCAACATCCGGTTCAACGACCTGCACAGCGGCGACAGCCTGGCCCGCAGGTTGCAGGACGAAGCCGCGACGATCGACGCCGCGTTCGGCACCAAGACCGAGGTGCGCGTCAAGGTCTCGGGCGAGGCGTTCCTGACGCCGCCGGGGCCGCTGTCGGAGCTGGTTTCCTCCGCCGTCGCAGCCGAAACCGGTGTGACGCCCGTCCTGTCGACCTCGGGCGGCACGTCGGACGCGCGCTTCGTCAAGGATCATTGCCCGGTCGTCGAGTTCGGGCTGGTCGGCAAGACCATGCACGCGGTCGACGAACGGGTCGAGGTGGCACAGATCGGCCAGCTCAAGGCGATCTACGGCCGCATCCTGCGCGCGTACTTCGCATGAGCGTCACAATCGCAGAGACGACCGACATCGACGCCTGCCACGCGCTGCGCCGTGTCGTGTTCATCGAGGAGCAGGGCGTCTCGGAAGCCGAAGAAATCGACGGCCGGGACGGCGACGCGGTGCACCTGCTGGCGACGGTCGACGGCGTGCCGACCGGGACGGCGCGCATCCTGTTCGATGACGAGAAAGGCAAGATCGGCCGCGTCTGCGTCCTGCAGCCGTTCCGGGGCACCGGGCTGGGCGCCGCGCTTGTCGAGGCCGCCGTCGAGGTGATCCGTGCGCGGCCCGGGGCGCGGACCGCTGTCCTGGGCGCGCAGCTTCCGGCGCTGGCCTTCTACGAACGCCTCGGATTCGAAGCCTACGGGCCGGTCTTCGACGACGCGGGTATCGACCACCGAATGATGAAGCGCGACCTGACAGCGGAATAGCGTCTGCGCCCGGTCGGTCACCGAACCGGCAGCGTCGCGAATGCCTGCTGGCCCGCATCGCAATTGCCCATGACGACGTCCGGCGCCCGTGCTACGTGCGAGGCATGACACGGATCCCCACCAAGACGGACATCCTCGACTGGATCTCCGAGAATCCCACGCTGACCTCGAAGCGCGACATCGCGAAGGCCTTCGGCATCAAGGGCGCGGCGCGCATCGACCTCAAGCGCGTGCTCAAGGAGCTCGAGCACGAGGGGCATCTCGAGAAGCGCAAGAAGACCTACCGCGACCCCGACCGCCTGCCGCCGGTGAGCGTGCTGCAGGTGCAGGCGCCGAACGCGGACGGCGACCTGTTCGCCCGGCCGCTGGAATGGCACGGCGAGGGGGTCGAGCCGATCGTGCTGGTCGTGCCGCGCCAGAGCGATCCGGCGCTGGGCGAGGGGGATCGCATTCTTGCCAAGCTGCAGGTCGTGCACGAGGAAGATCACAACTACGAGGCACGGCTGATCCGGCGCATCGGGTCCAGCCCGCGCAAGGTGGTCGGCATCTTCCGCAAGGGCGCCGAGGGTGGCCGCATCGTGCCGATCGAGAAGGGCAGCGACAAGGAATGGACCGTCGCCGCCGACGCCACCGGCGGCGCGCTGGAGGGCGAGCTGGTCGAGGCCGAACAGGCCGGGCCGAAGGGCCGCATGGGCCTGCCGCGCGCGCGCATCCTGCTGCGGCTGGGCGATCCGACCGCGCCGCGCGCCGTCTCGCTGATCGCGATTCATCACCACGGCATTCCCGACGACTTCCCCGAGGACGTGCTGGCCGAGGCCGACCGGATGAAGCCGGCGGGCTTGAAGGGGCGCGAGGACCTGCGCGAGCTGCCGCTGGTCACGATCGACCCCAGCGACGCGCGCGACCACGACGATGCGGTCTTTGCCGAACCCGACGACGATCCGAAGAACCCCGGCGGACACGTGCTGTGGGTCGCCATCGCCGATGTTGCGCATTACGTGCGCCCGGGCTCGAAGCTGGACGCCGAGGCACGGCGGCGGGGCAATTCAAGCTACTTCCCCGACCGCGTCGTGCCGATGCTGCCCGACCGGCTGTCGGGCGACCTATGCTCGCTGCACGAGGGCGTGCCGCGCGCCTGTATCGCCGTGCGCATGACCATCGACGCCGAGGGCGAGCTGCGGCGCAAGAAGTTCGTTCGCGGGCTCATGCGCTCACCGGCGTCGCTGACCTACGAGCGCGTGCAGGCGGCGATGGACGGCCGGCCCGACGACCAGACGGAATCACTGCTCGACCTGGTGATCCGGCCGCTCTACGCCGCCTATGCCGCGCTGAAGGCCGCGCGCGAGCGTCGCCAGCCGCTGAACCTGGACCTGCCCGAGCGCAAGATCGCGCTGGACGACGAGGGCAAAGTCGTCTCGGTCGACTTCACCCAGCGGCTGGACGCGCACAAGCTGATCGAAGAGTTCATGGTCCTCGCCAACGTGGCCGCCGCGCAGGTGCTGAACGAGAAGGACGTGCCGCTGCTGTTCCGCGTCCACGAGGAGCCGCCCGCCGACAAGCTGGAAAGCCTGCGCGACACGGCCGAGGCGGCGGGCTTCACGCTGGCGAAGGGGCAGGTCCTGAAGACCGAGCACCTGAACCGGCTGCTGGACCAGGCGGCGGGCTCGGACGATGCCGAGCTGATCAACCTGTCGACCCTGCGCTCGATGACGCAGGCCTATTACAGCCCGAAGAACTTCGGCCATTTCGGCCTGGCGCTGCGGGATTACGCGCATTTCACCTCGCCCATCCGGCGGTATTCCGACCTCGTCGTGCACCGCGCGCTCATCGCGGCGCATGGCTGGGGCGACGACGGGCTAAGCCCGCACGAGATCGACAAGCTGGAGCAGACCGCGCAGCACATCAGCGATACCGAACGCCGCTCGATGATGGCCGAGCGGGATACGACGGACCGGTATCTTGCCGCCTATCTGTCGGACCGCGTCGGCGCCGAGTTCACCGGCCGCATCGCCGGGATCGCGCGGTTCGGCGTCTTCGTGAAGCTGGACGAGACCGGCGCCGACGGGCTGGTGCCGATCGGCACGCTGGGGCGCGAGTTCTTCCACTTCGACCGCGACAGCGGCACGCTGATGGGCGCCGACACCGGCCGCGTCATCGCCATCGGCATGCGCGCCTGCGTGCGCCTGATCGAGGCCGCGCCGGTGACCGGCGGCATCGCGTTCGAGATGCTCGAGATCGAGGACGAGACCTACGGCGGCGGCGCGCGGCGCGTGCCCGGGGGCAAGGGCCGCGGCAAGAGGCCCGGCACCGCGCCCCGTCGCAAGGCCGCGAAGGCGGGCAAGAAGGACGCCAAGGTCAAGCGCAAGGTCAACCGCCAGCGCCGCACGACGCGCTAGCCGGGCGGCGATTTTTCGCGCGGGACGGGAATCGCGCCTTCGCAGAGCCCAGTGATGTCGATAGACTCGACAAAAATCGGGCAGAGCGGAGAAACCGATATGGGCGTGACCTTCCTCGTTGCGGCGCTTGCCGGCGGACTTGTCGCCGGCGGTGCCTGGGCCGGACCCGTCGAGCGGTCCGAACGGCCGATACTGCGCGGCGGCGCGGCCGAAACCGTCTCTCGGTCGTCCTATGCGCCGATCGCGCCGGGGCAGTCGTTGCGGCCGACCGCGCGGGTGCGCGCCGCCGTGCTGGCGCCGGGGTCTGCGCCGGAGGCGGCGGATCAGCCGTCCGGCTCGGACGCGGGACTGCTTGCGTGGATCGAGACGTTCACGCCGCGCGCGCGGGCGCAGGGCATTGGCGCCGAAACACTGCGGCGCGCCTTCGCCGACGTGCGCTACGACGCCGACGTGATCCGCCGCGACCGCAACCAGTCCGAATTCACCAAGACGCTGTGGGACTACCTTGCCAGCGCGGTGTCCGACAGCCGGATCGACAATGGCCGTGCGGCGCTGCGCGAGCACGATACCCTGCTGCGCGAAATCGAGGCCCGGTACGGCGTGCCCAAGGAGATCGTCACCGCGATCTGGGGGCTGGAGAGCGCCTACGGCACGTTCCGCGGCTCGAACCCGGTGATCGGGTCGATGGCGACGCTGGCCTATGACGGCCGCCGGGCCGCCTTCTTCGAGGAACAGCTGATCGCCGCGCTGCAGATCCTGCAGGAGGGCCACACCACGCCAGAGAACATGACCGGGTCCTGGGCGGGCGCGATGGGGCACACGCAGTTCATGCCGACCTCGTTTAGGCAACTGGCGGTCGACTGGACCGGCGACGGGCGGCGCGACATCTGGGGTGACGATCCGGCCGACGCGCTGGCCTCGACCGCGCATTACCTGGCCGAGAACGGCTGGGTGACCGGCCAGCCCTGGGGCGTCGAGGTGCGGCTGCCCGCCGGGTTCGACTACGGCCAGGCCAGCCGCGACATCAAGCGCCTGCCGTCCGACTGGGCTCGGGACGGCGTCGTCGGCACCGACGGCCAACCGGTGCGCGATCACGGCCAGGCCTCGGTTCTGGTGCCGGCGGGCCATCGTGGCGTCGCCTTCCTGGTCTTCGACAACTTCCGGGTGATCGAGCGCTACAACGCCGCCGACGCCTACGTGATCGGCGTCGGCCACCTGGCCGACCGGCTGGCGGGCGGCACGCCGTTCCGGGCCGGATGGCCCGAGGGGGATCGGGCGCTCACGCGCGACGAACGGATGGAGCTTCAGAGGCGCCTCAGCGCGGTCGGGTTCGACACGCGCGGCGTCGACGGGCGCATCGGACCGATCACGCTGAGCGCCGTGCGCGCCTTCCAGCGCAGCCGGGGCATGGTGCCCGACGGCTACGCGGACCCGGCGCTTCTGGAACGGCTGCGCGATCTCTGAAAGCGTCGCGGCGGACGGACCGAAAACAAAGAGCCCCGGAGGCAATCCGGGGCCTTTTCACGTGACGAAGGCGAAGGATCTTAGAGGCGGTCGCGGAACTCGGCAATCACCGCCTCGTAGACCGGGCGCTTGAACGGCACGATCTGCTCGATCACCGCGTCTGCGGGCAGCCAGCACCATTCCGAGAACTCGGGGTGCTCGACGGCGATGTTCACCTGCGCGTCGCTGCCGTGGAACCGTAGCAGGAACCATTTCTGTTCCTGCCCGCGGAAGCGGCCCTTCCAGATGCGCGGGACCAGGTCGTGCGGCAGGTCGTAGGTGACCCACCCGGTGGTCTCGGCCTCGACCGTGACCAAGTCGGGCGACACCCCGGTCTCTTCCTCGAGCTCGCGCAGCGCGGCCTCGCGCGGGCTTTCGCCCGGGTCGATCCCGCCCTGCGGCATCTGCCAGGCCGGCACGTCGCTGTCGAGGCGCTGGCCGACGAAGACGCCCCCGTCCGCGTTGACCAGAACGACGCCGACGTTGCGACGATACGGCAGGCGGGCGATCTCGTCCGGGGTCATGTTGCGTCCTGCGATTGCGACAGGCCCAGAAGGCGCCGGCGCACACGGTGGCGCGTGCGGTACATGAAGCCCGCCCACAGCGACACCGGCAGCGCCATCGCGCCGGCCGAGATCTCGATCCGCTCGCTCAGGCGCGATCCCGAGGGGGTCTCGCTGACCGACAGCCAGTGTTCCCAGCGGTCGATGCCGGCGCCGTATTCCAGCGTGTGGAAGCGGCGCGTGTCGTCGTCACGATCCAGCACCTTGATCACGTAGGGCCGCCAGGGCAGCCGGCCGAAGGGCGACACCGCGATGTCCAGGCACTGGCCGCGCGTCAGCCTACCCTCGGGCAGTCCGCGGAAGGTCACGAGGCCGTTCGACAACGGCTCGAGCATGGCGAGGTCGGTCACCAATCGCCACAAGCGGTCAGGGCAGGCGTCGTACTCGTAGCTCAGGGAAACGGTGCGCGTCATCGGCGGCGCCACTCGACACTTCAGGAGATGAAAAAAGGGGCGGCGCGCCAGCACCGCCCCCGTCCGGGTCACTGCTGCGGCTGCGGAGCCAGCGCAACCAGGCCCTTGAGGATGTCGATGGCGTAGGCCAGCTGGTAATCCTCTTCGCGCAGGGCGGCGGCCGCCTCGGCGCGCGCGCGGTCCTCCTCGATCTGGCGGATCTCGTCCTCGGAGAGCGAGTCGTTGTCAAGCCGGCCGCGCAGGTCGGCCTCGGAGCGGTTGAAGACGGTGTCGTCCTCTTCCTCGGTGGCTTCCTCCTCGGGGCGGGCGGGCGGCTGTTCGACGACGATGTCGGGGCTGACGCCCAGCGCCTGGATCGACCGGCCCGAAGGGGTGTAGTAGCGCGCGGTGGTCAGGCGCATGGCCCCGTCACTGCGCAGCGGCATCACCGTCTGGACCGAGCCCTTGCCGAAGCTCTTGGTGCCGACGACGATCGCGCGGCGGTGATCCTGCAGGGCGCCCGCGACGATTTCCGACGCCGAGGCCGAGCCGCCGTTGATCAGCACGACGATCGGCTTGCCGTTGGCCAAATCGCCCGGCGTCGCGTTGTAGCGGTCGCCGTCGATCGGGTCGCGGCCGCGGGTCGACACGATCTCGCCCTTGTCGAGGAACGCGTCGCTGACCCGGATCGCCTGGCTCAGCAGACCGCCGGGGTTGTTGCGCAGGTCGAGCACGATGCCGTTGATCGCGTCCTCGCCGCCGGCTTCCTCGATCCGCTCGGCCAGGCCCTCGGCGAGGTTGGGATAGGTCTGGTCGTTGAACGTGGTCACGCGCAGCACGACGGTATCGCCCTCGATCCGGGTGCGCACGGCGGTGAGCGTGATCGTGTCGCGGATGATCGACACGTCGAACGGCTCCTCGATGCCCTCGCGCACCACGGTGATGATGATCTCGGAGCCGACCGGCCCGCGCATCATGTCCACCGCCTCGTCGAGGTTCAGGCCCAGGACGGATTCGCCGTCCACATGCGTGATGAAGTCGCCGGCTTCGATCCCGGCCTCGTCGGCGGGGGTGTCGTCGATCGGCGAGACGACCTTGACGAAGCCTTCTTCCTGCGTGACCTCGATGCCCAGACCGCCGAATTCGCCGCGCGTCTGTACGCGCATGTCCTCGGCGTCGTCCGGCGGCAGGTAGCTGGAATGCGGGTCGAGCGAGGTCAGCATGCCGTTGATGGCCGCCTCGATCAGCTCTTCCTCGTCGACCTGCTCGACATACTGCGCGCGGATGCGCTCGAAAATGTCGCCGAAGAGGTCGAGCTGCTCGTAGACCGAGGCCGACTGCTCGGTCTCCTGCGCCAGCAGCGGGCCGACGAACTGTGTCGTTCCCACGACCGAAAGCAACGCACCGCCGACCGCGGCCATCACGAATTTCCTCATGTGCAGATCATCCCTTGTCGGTTGCGAACCACTGCAGCGGATCGACAGGCCCGTCCTCTTCCCTGACTTCCATATAAAGCGTTTCCGTTCCCGGGGCACCACCCCCTTCACCGGAAGGTGACACGCCGTCTGCCGCGACGGAACCGCCCATCAGCCCCACCGGTCCGCCCGCCGGCAGAACCTGGCCGATCTCGACATAGCTGGCGTCGAGGCCGGCGAGCACGAACAGCAGGTCTGCGCGCGGCTCGAGGATCACGACAAGCCCGTAATCCAGCAGCGGCCCGGCATAGCGCACGGTCGACGCGGCCGGCGCGGTGACCAGCGCCGCGGGCTCGGTCGCGATCACCAGGCCGGGGCGGCGCACGCCGGCGGCGTCGGCCTCGTCCGGTTGGCGCAGCACGGTGCCGCGGACCGGCATCGGAAGCGGGCGGGCGGAGTCGAGGTTGGCGGGCTCCTCGGGGGCGGTGGGCTGGCCCTCGGTGAGCTGCGACAGGCCGTCGGCGAAATCGTCCAGCGTTTCGGTGGCCGAGATCAGGATCGCGGTGCGCACCGGGTCCTCGGTGAAGCGGCGCGGCAGACCGGTACGATCGGCGACCGCCTGGCTGAGCGCGGTGCGCGCCGCCTGCACGCCGGACAGCCCGCTGGCCAGGTGGTCCGCCGCCTGCTGTTGCAGCTCGCGCAGCGCGGAGACCTCGGTCAAGTCGGCGCGCAAGTCGGCGGCGCGCGCCTCGAGCGCGGGTGTGACCGAGGCCACCATCAGGCCGGCGCGCACCGTGCCGCGCGGGCCCTGAGGATGCGCCAGGCTGCGCGGCCCGGCCTTGTCGCCTACTGCTGTCAGCACGCCCAGAAGCTGCGCGATCTCAGCCTCGCGCGCCTGCAACTCGCGGCTCAGCGCGGTCTCGCGGACCGCCGCCGCGCGCAGGCCGACGCGCAGGGCGGCCAGCCCATCCTCGTAGGCGCGCACGGTGCGGGTCAGCGCGGCCACCCGGTCGCGCGAGCCTTCGGCGGCCTCCAGCGAGGCTGCGGCCTCCTCGATCGCGCGGGCGGCCGCGCGGGCCTGTTCGCCCGCGTCCTGCGCGTGCAGGGCGGGGGTCGCCAGAAGGGCCAGGATCAGCGCGACGCGCTTCATGCGATCAGGCTTTCCCCGGTCATTTCCTCGGGCTGCTCCAGCCCCATCAGCGCCAGCAGCGTCGGCGCCACGTCGGCCAGCCGCCCGTCGCGCAGGCGCGCGCCGCCGGGGCCGCCGTGCAGGATCACAGGCACCAGGTTCGTGGTATGCGCGGTGTGCGGCCCGCCGGTCTCGGGGTCGACCATGGTCTCGCAATTGCCGTGGTCGGCGATGACCAGCATGGCGCCATCGGTTTTCTCCAGCGCCTCGAGCGCGCGGCCAAGGCCGGTATCCACCGCCTCGCAGGCGGCGATGGCGGCGTCGAGATCGCCGGTGTGGCCCACCATGTCGGGGTTGGCGTAGTTCACCACGATCAGGTCGTAGCCGCCGCCGATCGCCTCGACCAGCCGGTCGGTGACCTCGCCCGCGCTCATCTCGGGCTGCAGGTCGTAGGTGGCGACCTTGGGCGATTTCGGCATGGCGCGATCCTCGCCCTCTTCGGGGGTTTCCTGCCCGCCGTTCAGGAAGAAGGTCACGTGCGGGTATTTCTCGGTCTCGGCCAGCCGGAACTGGCGCAGGCCGTGCTTCGCGACCCATTCGCCCAGCGTGTTCTTCAACTCGCGCTTGGGATAGGCGGTGTCCATGTAGGTCTTGTGGCGGTCGGAATACTCGACCATCCCCAGCAGGGCCGACAGCGCGGGCTTGTCGCGCGCGAAGCCGTCGAAGTCCGGGTCGCCGATCGCGGCGAGGATCTCGCGCGCTCGGTCGGCGCGGAAGTTCAGGCAGAAGAAGCCGTCGCCCCCGGCCAGCCCCTCGTAGCCCTCGATCACCGTGGCGGGGATGAACTCGTCCGTGGTGCCCTTGTCGTAGCAGGTGGCGACGGCGGCCTCGGCGTCCGAGGCGTGCTGGCCCTTCCCGCGGATCATCGCGTCGTATGCGGTCTGAACCCGGTCCCAGCGGTTGTCGCGGTCCATGGCGTAGTAGCGGCCGATCACGGTGGCAATGCGGGCACCGTCGGGCAGGGCGGCGTCGAGCTGGCGCAGGAAGCCCTCGGCCGACTTGGGCGCGACGTCGCGGCCGTCGGTGATGGCGTGGACCAGGACCTGCAGGCCGTGGTCGGTCAGCAGCTTCACCGCGGCCTCGAGGTGGCGCAGGTGGCCGTGCACGCCGCCGTCCGAGACGACGCCCATCACGTGGGCGCGGCCGCCGGCGTCGCGGACCGTGTCGGCGAAGCGCAGGATCGCGGCGTTGTCGAAGAAGCTGCCGTCCTCGATGGCGAGGTCGATCTGGCCCAGGTCCATCGCGACCACGCGGCCGGCGCCGATATTGGTGTGCCCGACCTCGGAATTGCCCATCTGGCCGCGCGGCAGGCCCACGTCGGGGCCGTGCGTTGTCAGGCGGGCATGGGGGCAGGTTTCCATCAGCCGGTCGATGGTCGGGGTCTTCGCCAGGTAGGGGGCGTTTGCCGTGGTGTCGTCGGACAGGCCCCAGCCGTCGAGGATGGTCAGGATGACGGGCTTGGTCACGGGCGGCCTCCGGTCTGGTTGCGGGACCGGTCTAGCAGGGGCGCGCGCGGATGCGAAGAGGGCGCGGCGCGAGGGCGCCGAAGGACGCCGATCGAGGTGTCCCACGATGGGACATCGATGCGCCGTAAGAAAATCAATGGGTTACAGAGACGAATTTACCTTTCGTCAAGAAAGTCAGGGCGGCGGGAGATGCCGCCGCCCCGGGAAGAGCTCAGCGTTTGCCGTTTCCGCCGCCGTTGCC
>NZ_JBELMH010000064.1:16008-20318 GCF_042096055.1 Citreimonas sp.
CCGCCGCCGCCATTGCCGCCACCGTTGCCGCCGCCGTTTCCGCCGCCGCCACCGTTGCCGCCCTTGCCGCCGCCGCCGTTACCGCCGGACTTTCCGCGGCCCGAGCCGTTGGCCGAGGCGGTGTCGTCCAGCGCCGCGCGCTGTCCGGCCGCGCTGTGGGCGCGCGGGCCGCCGCGTTCGCCCTTGGGATCGTCCGAGCGGCGCACCTCGTCGAGGGTTACGACGCCGTCGCCGTCCGCGTCGAACTTGGCCAGCGCGGCCTGCGCCTCTGCGCTGAAGGCGTGCTCGAGCTCTTCCTCGTCGAGGGTGCCGTCGCCGTCCAGGTCGATGTCGTCGAAGGTCAGCTGGCCTTCCTCGCCCTCCTCGTCGGATTCGCCGCCCGCGGCCTCGTCCGCGCTGAGAACGCCGTCGCCGTCGGTGTCGTAGGCGTCGAGCGTCGAGCCGCCGGCCTCGCCGAAGCTGCCCTCGAGCTCGGACAGGCTGAGCGCGCCGTCGCCATCGGTGTCGATCTCGTCGAAGGTGGCCGCGTGCGACGCGGACGCCATGACGGTAACCGCAAGCAGGATGGCGGTGCTGTTCAGAAGTTTCATGCTGGTCCTCTCTGTTCAGATCCTCGAAAGGTCTATGGCCAATCCGACAACGCTGTCTGAAAGCCCTGGCCGAAAGAGGCCGCAATATGCATAAATTTCAAGCCTTTGCCGCTAAACCGGCGGGGGAGCGGCGTAAACCCGGGTTTAGGCGCCAAGCGGGGTTGGGGTTGGCGCGCGGTCGGCTTGTCTCGGGAGCGGGTCTGGCAGGGTTGGGCGCGCGTTAAAGGGGAAGCGGCGGAGTATTTCGTGCGGCGCCGAGCCTCAGGGGCTTGTCAGCTACGCGGCCATTGCTGCCGTCCGTTCAAAGGCGAGAGGCAATCTGGCGAGCGTGGTGCGGTTCGATTTGCCACGAACACGCGACCTCCCAAGCAAGGCGAGCTGACTGCTCTTCCGCAGTGCTCTTGCCGAGCGCTGCCTTGTCGAAAAGGACGAGATCGCGACGACATTCATCCCAGTCTATGAGTGCAGTCCTTCCGTCTGCGCATCTGATCAGATTTCCCGGATTGAGGTCACCATGGATGACGGCTTGTCTCTGCCCGGAAACAGCGGACCACAACTCGCGACAGCGACCGACAAGCTCACCGGGCATTGCTCGCAAGTCCACATCACCGCCGCATTCCTGTTCGATCAAGTCTTGCGAGGACAGGAATCCCGGGCGCTGGGGAATATCGCCGGTCGCAGCGTGAAACGCGATAATCTGGGGGCCGACCGACGGCACTTCATCCGGAGAGACATGACTGCCAGCCAAGTGAGGCTCGCAGGTCCAGCCGTCCTCGATCAAATTGCCATTTCTGCTCTTGATGAGTTTAGGCACGACCAATCCCACGTCTTCCGCGATGTTGTGGACCACATCGAGCCATCTTAGTGCCGCCTCAGAGCGGCGCGTCGATTTAAATACAAGCACCTGTCCAGACGCGACGCCAAGCGTCGCAAAGGCGTGGTTCCGGTGCCCGCCGGCCAGAGGGCAAAGGTCGGCATCAACACCCCATCTTTCGATTGGCGGTCGCACAGCCGATCATCCTTGTCGTTCGAAAGCTGAGACTGCGCCTGCAGTTGTCGGCCTGCAAGGACCGCTTAGTGCTCGGAGCGGACGTTGCTCCTCCGAGCCTCGCTGTGCGCTGCTCATGTCTTCTAAAGCTCCAGGCGGCTTAAGCCGCCCTCACGCCTGCAGCGGTTTCACCACCAGTTCGCCCTCTTCCTGTTCGCGGATCGCCAGCGCGGCGGCGTGGGCGCCGGCGGCGGTGGTGAAGTAGGGGATCTTGTCGTACAGCGCGACCGAGCGGATCTCGCGGCTGTCGGACACGGCGGCGGCGTTCTCGGTGGTGTTCATCACCAGGTCGATGCCGCCGTCCTTGAGCATGTCGACGATGTTCGGCCGGCCCTCGTAGACCTTCTTGACGGTCTCGGCCTCGATGCCCGCGCCGCGCAGGAAGTCGGCGGTGCCCGAGGTCGCGACGATGCGGAAGCCGAGATCGGTCAGGATGCGCGCGGTCTCGGCCATCTGCGGGGTCTTGTCGCCGTCGCGGATCGACAGGAAGACCGCGCCGCCCTTGGGCAGCACGTTGCCCGCGCCCATCTGCGCCTTGAGGAAGGCGCGCGGGAACGAGCGGTCCCAGCCCATGACCTCGCCGGTCGAGCGCATCTCGGGGCCGAGCAGCGTGTCGACGCCGGGGAAGCGGGCGAAGGGCAGCACGGCCTCTTTCACCGAGAACCACGGCATCATCGGGTCGGCCAGCGTCATCGGATCGGCCAGCGGCAGGACGGTGTCGTAGTCGGCATCGGCCGGGTAGGGCGCGCGCATCGGGAAATCGGCGAGCTTCTCGCCGGCCATGATGCGCGCGGCGATCGACGCGATGGCGCTGTCGGTGGCCTTGGCGACGAAGGGCACGGTGCGGCTGGCGCGGGGATTGACCTCGATCAGGTAGATCTCGCCGTCCTTGATGGCGAACTGCACGTTCATCAGGCCGACGACGTTGAGGCCCTTGGCCAGTGCCACGGTCTGGCGCTTGATCTCGTCCAGGATGCCCGCGTCGAGCGAGTAGGGCGGCAGCGAGCAGGCGCTGTCGCCGGAATGCACGCCGGCCTCCTCGATGTGCTGCATGATGCCGGCGACGTGCACGTCGGTGCCGTCGCAGATCGCGTCGACGTCGAGCTCGACCGCGCCCGACAGGTAGCTGTCGAGCAGCACCGGGCTCTTGCCGGACACGACGACGGCGTCGCGGATGTAGCGTTTCAGGCTGGCCATGTCGCGCACGATCTCCATCGCGCGGCCGCCCAGCACGTAGGACGGGCGGATGACCAGCGGAAAGCCGATCTCCTCGGCGATGGCCAGCGCCTGTTCGTCCGAGGACGCGATGGCGTTCTTCGGCTGGCGCAGGTCGAGGCGGTTGACGAGGTCCTGGAACCGCTCGCGGTCCTCGGCGAGGTCGATCGCGTCGGGCGTGGTGCCGAGGATCGGGATGCCGGCGGCCTCGAGATCGCGGGCGAGCTTCAGCGGGGTCTGGCCGCCGAACTGCACGATGACGCCGTGCAGGGTGCCGTTCTCCTGCTCGATGCGCAGGATCTCCATCACGTGCTCGAAGGTCAGCGGCTCGAAGTAGAGACGGTCCGAGGTGTCGTAATCGGTGCTGACGGTCTCGGGGTTGCAGTTGACCATGATGGTCTCGTAGCCGGCGTCCGACAGCGCGAAGCAGGCGTGGCAGCAGCAATAGTCGAACTCGATCCCCTGGCCGATGCGGTTCGGGCCGCCGCCGAGGATGACCACCTTCTTGCGGTCCGAGGGGCGGGATTCGCATTCCACCTCGCCCATCATTGGCGCCTCGTAGGTCGAGTACATGTAGGGGGTCTGGGCCTCGAACTCGGCCGCGCAGGTGTCGATGCGCTTGAAGGCCGCGACGACGCCGGCGTTGATGCGGGCCTGGCGCACGGCCATCTCGGTCAAGCCTGTCAGCGCGGCGAGACGCATGTCGGTGAAGCCCATCATCTTGAGCGCGCGCAGCCCCTCGGCGTCGGCGGGCAGGCCGTTCGCGCGGACCTCGGCCTCGGTCTCGACGATCTCGCGGATGCGGGCGAGGAACCACGGGTCGAAGCTGGTGACGGCGTGGATGTCGTCGTCGGAGGTGCCCAGCCGCATCGCCTGCGCGATGACGCGGATGCGGTCGGGGGTCTGGCGCGACAGCGCCTTGACGATGGCGGATTCGTCCTGGCCCTCGCCGAGGCCGGGGATCTCGATCTCGTCGAAGCCCGACAGGCCCGTCTCCATCGAGGCGAGCGCCTTCTGCATCGATTCGTGGATCGTGCGGCCGATGGCCATCGCCTCGCCCACCGACTTCATCGCGGTGGTCAGCGTGGGTTCCGAGCCGGGGAACTTCTCGAACGCGAAGCGCGGGATCTTGGTGACGACGTAGTCGATCGTCGGCTCGAAGCTGGCGGGCGTGACCTTGGTGATGTCGTTGTCGAGCTCGTCCAGCGTGTAGCCCACGGCGAGCTTGGCGGCGATCTTGGCGATCGGGAAGCCGGTGGCCTTGGACGCCAGCGCCGAGGAGCGCGACACGCGTGGGTTCATCTCGATCACGACCATGCGGCCGTTGTCGGGGTTCACCGCCCATTGGACGTTCGAGCCGCCGGTCTCGACACCGATTTCGCGCAGGACGGCAATGCTGCCGTTGCGCATCATCTGGTATTCCTTGTCGGTCAGCGTCAGCGCGGGGGCGACGGTGA
>NZ_JBELMH010000065.1:0-13921 GCF_042096055.1 Citreimonas sp.
TGCCTCCGGCGCGCGGATCATGGTCACGCTGCTGCACGCGCTGGAAAGCCGCGGCTTGAAGCGCGGCATCGCCGCCATCTGCATCGGCGGCGGCGAGGGCACCGCGATCGCCATCGAACGCCCCTGATCTACCGCACGGTCGCGGGCCGGCCCAAAGGGGCTGGCCCCGCGCCGCGCCACATGCCAGAAGGCCCGCCATGCACGCCGATTATGCCACCCTGACCAAGACCGTCGCCGCCCTGACCGAGGGCGAGACCGATCCCGTCGCCCTCATGGCCACGCTGGCCTGCGAGCTTCACCATGCCGACGACCGCTTCGACTGGACCGGATTCTACCGCGTGACCGAACCCGGTCTGCTGAAGATCGGCCCCTACCAGGGTGGGCATGGCTGCCTCGTGATCCCGTTCGACCGGGGGGTCTGCGGCGCCTGCGCGCGCACCGGGCAGGTCCAGCTGGTCGACGACGTCGACGCCTTCCCGGGCCACATCGCCTGCGCATCCTCGACGCGGTCCGAGATAGTTCTGCCGGTGCGCGACGCCGCCGGCACGCTGATCGCGGTACTCGACATCGACAGCGACCGGCCGGCGGCGTTCACGCAGGCCGATGCCGAGGCGCTTCAGGCGATCCTCGACGCCACATTCGCGCGGCAGACCGTCCCGGCCTAGGGCCGCGCGGGCAGCAGGCAGAGCATCTCGTAGAGAAGGTTCGCGCCGATCAGCGCGGTGTTGCCCGACGGATCGTAGGGGGGCGAGACCTCGACCAGGTCGCCGCCCACCAGGTTCAGCCCCGTCATGCCGCGCACGATCTCCAGCGCCTGCCAGGTCGACAGCCCGCCCGGCTCGACCGTGCCGGTGCCCGGCGCAAAGGCCGGGTCGAGGCTGTCGATGTCGAAGCTCAGGTAGACCGGCGCGTCGCCCACCGTGGCGCGCACCTTTTCCATCAGCGGCTTGAGCGAGGTGTACCAGATCTCCTCGGCTTGAACGACGGTCCAGCCCTGCTGCCGGCCCCAGTCGAAATCGTCGGGCGAATAGCCCGTGCCCCGCAGCCCGATCTGGAACACCTTGTCGTTGAGCAGGCAGCCATCCTCCCACGCGCGGCGGAACGGGCAGCCATGCGCCACCGTCTCGCCGAACATGTGCTCGTTGATGTCGGCATGCGCGTCCACGTGGACCAGAGCCACGGGCCCGTGCCGGTCGCGCATCGCGCGCAGGATCGGCCAGGTCAGCGTGTGATCGCCGCCCAGCGTCAGCGGCACCGCGCCGTGGGACAGGATGCCCGCGTAGTGGTCGGTGATGATGTCGACCGACTTCTTCAGGTCGAACGTGTTGATCGGCACGTCGCCGATATCGGCCACCTGCAGGCTGTCGAAGGGCGCGGCGCCGGTGGCCATGTTGTAGGGCCGCAGCATGCGGCTCTCGTCGCGGATCTGGCGCGGGCCCATGCGCGTGCCGGGCCGGTTCGAGGTGCCGATATCCATCGGGATGCCGACGAAGCACGCGTCCAACCCGCGCGCATCGTCGTGCGCGGGCAGCCGCATCATCGTCGCCGGCCCGCCGAAGCGGGGCATGTCGTTGCCGCCGAGCGGCTGGTTGTACTGGCTCATGTCGCCTCCATCAGCGCCACCAGCGGACCCAGCTGCGCGTCGATCCGCGCGCGCAGCTGGGCCAGCGTCATGGCGTCGTCCTTCACGAAATCCACGAATTCCTGGTTCAGCCCGTTGAACATCAGCTTGCCCATCGCGCCCGCGTCAAGGTCGCGGCGCAATTCGCCCCGCGCCTGCAGCGCCGCGATCATGTCGGTCACCTGCGCCGCCAGCGCCGCGTCCAGCGCGGAATAGCGCGCGCCGTTCGGCGTCTCGGGCGCCTCGATGCTCAGCGCCATGGCGCTGCGCCACATCTCTTTCGACAAGTAGTTCAGCGAGTGGTCGTAGTAGCCGAAGACCAGCGCGCGGATCGCGTCGAGCGCGCCCTCTGGCGGTTCGGCCAGCAGGGCGGCGCCGCTCTCCAGCACCTCCTCGACTTCGAGCGCCACGGTCGCGATCAGGATGTCGCCCTTGGTGCGGTAGTAGTTGTAGACCGTACCCACCGAGACCTGCGCCTGCTCGGCCAGGTCCTCGATCCGCGCGGCGCGGTAGCCCACGCTGCGGAACCGCGCGACGGCGGCCCGCAGGATGCGGCCCCGGCGATCGGCCTTCTGTTTTTCGCGCAATCCCGCCATCCGGCGCCCGCTCGTCCTTCGCCTCGATGAAATTGATGTTGACTGCAAAATTGAACCGGTTCAACTTTTTTCGGAAGAAGCCGCGGGACCACGCGGACGCGACCCCAGCATGGAGACGACGATGCGAACCACCACCCGACTGATCACCACAACGGCGCTGACCGCGCTGGCCGGCGCGGCATCCGCGCAGGAAGAACTCAACGCGCTGGTCTGGTGCGACCACACCGACCCGGCGCTGATCGAACCGTTCGAGGAAGAACACAACGTCACCGTCAACCTGCGCGAATACGAGGGCACCGGCGCCGCATTGGCGCTGCTGGAACAGTCGCGCCCCGGCGACTGGGACGTGCTGGTGATCGACGGCATCGACGTCTTCCGCGCGATCGACGCCGGGATCCTCGCGCCCATGCCCGCGGACGAACTGCCGACGGTGGACTTCTTCCCCGAGGTCGTGATGGAGGACAACAACACCCGCGACGGCCAGACCTACGCCGTGACCGAGAAGTTCGGCTACAACACCATTTCCTACAACTCGGCCAACGTGGAAGAGGCCGACATGCAAAGCCTCGCCTCGGTCTGGTCCGAGAAGTACGACGGCCGCCTGACGATTTACGACTACTACCTGCCGGTGATGGGCCTGGCCGCACTCGCGAACGGCATCGACACCGCCGACATCAATGCCGACAACCTCGGCACGATTGGCGACACGCTGTCTACCATGCGCTCGCGCGCGGCCTCGGTGGGCGGCGTCGTCGCCGCGCAGACGGCGCTGGCGACAGGCGAGGTCGACGTGGTCGTCGGCGGCGGCGAATGGCTGACCGCTGTCCTGGCCGAGGAACAGCCCGAGCTGACCTGGACCATCCCCGAGGAAGGCGCCGTGCGCTGGACCCAGTCCATCGGCGTGCTGGAAGGCAGCGAGAACCCCGACCTCGCGCTGGAATTCGTCAAGTACATCGTCTCGCCCGAAGGGCAGGCGCGGCTGGCGACCTCGTCGTGCTTCTGGGGCATGCCCGCCAATGCCGCGGCCGGAGAGCACCTGACCGACGCGCAGAAATCGGTTCTGCGCTGGGACGATCAGGAAGACTACCTGGCGCGCACTCAGCTCTATCCCGCTCCCGATACAGATCTCGACATCGAGATGCAGGACCTCTGGCTGGACACGCTGTCGCAGTGAGCCTGCCGTCCGAACAGGCACGGGGCTGGGGCTTCGTCGCCCCGGCCCTGATCTGGACGCTGGCGTTCTTCGTCGTGCCTTTCCTCGTGATGGGCGCGATGAGCCTGGCCGTCCTCGACGGCCGCACGCTTGTCTGGGGCCTGCACCCGGACAACTACGTCGAGCTCGCCACCCGCGCCTATCTCTGGCGCGCCGTGCTGGTTTCGGTCGAGATCACGCTGACCGTCACCATCGTGTCGATCCTTCTGGCCTACCCGCTGGCCTGGATCATCGCCTTCCGGGTGCCCGAGCGCTGGCAGCGGCTGGCGCTGCTGCTGTCGATCCTGCCGTTCTGGACGTCCTACGTGGTCCGCTCCTACGCGTGGCTGCTGGTGCTTGCGCGCGAGGGCGTGGTGAACCAGACGCTGATGACGCTGGGCTTCGTGGACGAGCCGCTGACGCTGGCCAACACGCGCTTCGCCACCGTCACCGGCTTCGTGCATTTCTTCGTCATGCTGCTGACGCTGACGATCTACGCCAACCTCAAGCAGCTGTCGCCGAACTACCGCCGCGCGGCGATGGACCTGGGCGCGAACCAGTTCCAGACCTTCCGGCACGTGATCCTGCCGCTGACGCTGCCGGGCATCATGACCGGCGCGTTCCTGACCTTCGTGCTGTGCATCGGCGACTACATCACGCCGCAGATCCTGGGCGGCAACACCGAACTCACCGTGCCGCAGGTCATCATGGTCCAGCTCGGCCGCCGCGCCGATTTCCCGCTGGCCGGCGCGCTCGCCATCGTGCTGATGGCGCTGGTGACGCTGGCCTACCTGTCGATGTCGCGCTGGCTGCGGATCGACCGGCTGTGATGCGCGCGCTGCCTTGGCTCTACCTCGCCGCCGCCTTCGTGTTCATCTACCTGCCGGTGGGGGCGCTGGTGCTGTTCTCGTTCCAGGGCGGCGGCCTGCCGGTGCCGCCCTTCGACGGCCCGTCGCTGCAATGGTACCGCGACATCCTGGGCGACGGCGACGTGATGGCCGCACTCGGCCATTCGCTAGCGGTCGCCCTCGCCTCGTCCTCGGTCGCCGTGGCGCTGGGGTTCTGCGCCGCCTACGGCCTCGCGCGGCACGTGCTGCCCGGCTCGGCCTGGATCCGGGGCCTGCTGATCGCGCCGCTGACGGTCAGCTACCTGATCATCGGGCTGGGCCTGCTGATCGTGATCCAGCGCGCCGGCATCGGCCTGTCGCTGGCCACCGCCGGGATCGGCCACGTGGTCATCAACCTGCCGCTGTGCTTCGCCATCATCTACGCCGCGATGGGCGCCCAGCAACAGAACGCCGAACGCGCCGCCCGCGACCTCGGCGCGTCCGAGGCGAAGGTCGTCCTGCTCATCACCGTGCCGATGCTGGCGCCCGCCATGCTCGCCGCCTTCTTCCTGTCCGTGACGCTGAGCTGGGACGAGTTCATCATCGTCTTCCTGCTCACCCGCTTCGACGTCACCCTGCCCGTGGAGATCTGGTCCATGCTGCGCTCCGGCCTCTCGCCGCGCCTCAACGCGATCGGAAGCCTCGTCTTTCTCGTGTCGGTCGCCGGCGTCCTCCTGCTCGAACTTCTCGTCTTCCGGAGGCGCCGATGACCGCCCGCGTCACCCTGTCCGGCATCGGCCACAGCTTCGGCGACGCGGTCGCGCTGTCGGGCATCGACCTCGACATCGCCGCGGGCGAATACGTCACGCTTCTGGGCCCGTCGGGCTGCGGCAAGACCACGCTGCTGTCGATCCTCGGCGGGTTCCTCGAACCCACGCGCGGCCGTGTCGCGCTTGACGGTCGCGACGTGACCCGCGTGCCGCCGGCCAAGCGCCCGACCGCGACCATGTTCCAGGACTACGCCCTGTTTCCGCACATGAGCCTGCGCGACAACGTCGCCTTCGGCCTGCGCATGGCCGGCGTCGACCGCAAGACGCGGCACGCCAAGGCGCTGGAACGCCTCGACCTCGTGGGCCTGAAGGACTCGGCCCATCGCCGCCCGCACGAACTCTCCGGCGGCCAGCGCCAGCGCGTGGCGCTGGCCCGTGCGCTCGCGGTCGAGCCCGAGGTGCTGTTGCTCGACGAACCGCTCGGCGCGCTCGACCTCAAGCTGCGCCGCGCCATGCAGGACGAGCTCAAGGCCATACAGCGCCGCGTCGGCACCACCTTCGTGCACGTCACGCACGACCAGGAAGAGGCGATGGCCATTGCCGACCGCATCGTGGTGATGAATGCCGGCCGGATCGAGGATCAGGGCCCGCCCGCGCAGGTCTACCGCCGCCCCGCCTCGCTGTTCTCGGCCGGCTTCATGGGCGAGATGAACCGCATCCCCGGCCGCACCTGCACCCAGGGCGTCGATACGCCCTTCGGCATGCTGGACATCGACGCGCCGGCGTCGGGCGCGCTGACGCTCTGCCTGCGCCCCGAGGCGATCCGCCAGCACGGCGAGCTCAGCATGTCGGGCGTCGATCTCGGCCCCGCCACCGTGCTTGACGCAGCGTTCTTCGGCACGCATACCCGCGCCCACCTGCGCCCCGACAAGGCGCCCGACCTGACGCTGGTCGCCCACCTTCCCGCCGACGCCCCGCCGCGGGCCGGCACCATCCTGCGCCTGTCCGCCGACCCGGCCGACCTGCGCGCCTACCCGGCCGAGTGAGCATGGACCACGCCCGACCCGAAGACTGGTACCGCGTCCAGCGCCTGTCCGACGACGTGACGCTGATCGACGAACCGCACATCAAGCCGTTCTACCGCTGCAACATTTGGCACGTGCGCGGCCGCGACCGCGACATGTTGGTCGACAGCGGCATGGGCGTGGTCAGCTTGCGCGAATGGGTGCCGCTGGTGACCGAACGCGCGCTGACGGCGGTCGCCAGCCACACGCATTTCGACCACATCGGCTGTCACCACGAATTCGCCGACCGCGTGGTCCACCGGGCCGAGGCCGACATCCTCGCCAACCCCGGCAACGCCGCCACGCTGGCCGATCCCTACGTCACCGACGACATCTTCGACACGCTGCCGCCGACGCCCTACCGCTCGGTCACCTACTCGCTGACCGCGGCACCCGCGACGCGGCTGGTCGACGACGGCGACGTGATCGACCTGGGCGACCGGCATTTCGAGGTGATCCACACGCCCGGCCACTCGCCCGGCGGCATCGCCCTGTGGGAGGCCCGGACCCAGACGCTGTTTTCCGGCGACATCGTCTATGACGGCCCGCTGATCGAGGATACGTATCACGCCGACGCGGCGGATTATCACGCCTCGATGGTGCGTCTGTTCGATCTGCCCGTCCGCGTCGTGCATGGCGGGCATTTCCCGTCCTACGACGGCGCGCGCCACCGGCAGATCATCCGCGACTGGCTGGACGCGCACGAGCGTTAGAACAGCGCCCGCCGGATCAGGTTGGCCGCCGCGACCAGCAGCACCACCAGGGTGGCGCGCTTGAACGCGCGCTGGTCGATGCGGTCCTGCACCTTGCCGCCCAGCCACATGCCCAGCACCGCCGGCACGATCAGCGCGGCCGAGAACACCGCCCCCGCCCGGTCGAACACGCCCGACAGGATATGCGCGAAGGTCAGCGCAACCGCGCCCAGCCCGTAGATCACACCCTGGATGCGCATCTGGTCGCGTTTCTCGGTGTTCATAGCGGTAAGGTAGGCCACCACCGGCGGCCCCCAGACGCCCGACAGCCCGCCGATGAAGCCCGCGAAGGCGCCGATGCCCACGTCCAGCCCGCGCGTCTGCCCGCCAAGCTTGGGCTGCCAGCCCGCCAGCTGCAGGCAAGCGAAGCCCGCCACCGGCACGCCGATCGCCAGCAGCAGGATCTCGGCCCGCAGCACGGCTACCAGCTGCGACGAGATCAGCAGCGCCACCAGCCCGACCACCAGAAACAGCCTGAACCGCCCGATCGAGCCCACCGCCGCGCGCGGCCCCTGCCGCAGCGCCTGCATCCCGTTGGTGATCAGCGTCGGCAGGATCAGGCCCGCCAGCGCGATCTCGGGGGTCATCAGGCTCGACAGGCCCGAGATCATGATCATCGGCATGGCGAAGCCGACGATACCCTTGACCACGCCCGCCAGCAGCGCGACGCAGAGGGCCAGCACGACGGCCAGCGGCGACAGATCGGGAAACGGCAGGTCCATGACCGCCCTTTACCCCGCGTCCGCATCCTCTGCACCCCCAAAACGCCGACGCAAGAACCGGAACGATAATCAGGCCCATTCGCAAAAAAGTTGCGCTGCACCTGCGAAGGCGTTAAGTCGGTCCCCGACACGGAAAGGAACACGATCATGGCCGACGGACACCGCCTCGACACCACCGACACGGACGCGATCCTGCCCGACCTTCTGTCCCTGACCGCCGCGGCCCTGCCCACGGTCAAGACCGTGTTCGACGCCGCCCGCGCGGCCGTCCGCGCCCGCGTGACCGACGGCGACCGCGTCTCGGGCGCGCTGATCGAGGCCGAGCAGACCGCCGCCCACGGGCTGGCATGGCTCGCCACCTACCGCGAATCGCTGCGCCAGATGCAGGCCTGGGCCCAACGCCTGACCGACCAGGGCCAGTTCGGCGAGGTCGAGTCGCTGATCCACCAGATCGCCTTCGGCGAATACCTCTGGCAGATCTACGGCGGCATCCAGATGAACCAGGGCGAGATCGTGCGCCTGCAGGACATGGGCCTGTCGCAGGACGACATGCGCGCGCTCATGGTGCCCGAGGTCATGCGCCTGTGCGACGCCGGCAACACGCAGGCCGCGCGCACCCGCCTCGTGGCGCTGATGCAGGACCGCATGGCCGAGATCACCGTCGGCCATACCGGCCTCGACGACGAACTGGGCATGATCCGCGAGCAGTTCCGCCGCTACGCCGTCGACAAGGTCATCCCGCACGCCCACGACTGGCACCTCGAGGATGCCCTCATCCCGATGGAGATCATCGAGGAGCTGTCCGAGATGGGCGTCTTCGGCCTGACCATCCCCGAGGAGTTCGGCGGCCTGGGCCTGTCCAAGGCATCCATGTGCGTCGTCTCGGAAGAACTCTCGCGCGGCTATATCGGCGTGGGCTCGCTCGCCACCCGGTCCGAGATCGCGGCCGAGCTGGTCATCGCCGGCGGCACGCAGGCGCAGAAGGAGCGCTGGCTGCCCGGCCTCGCGTCCGGAGAGATCCTGCCCACCGCCGTCTTCACCGAGCCCAACACCGGCTCGGACCTCGGCTCCCTGCGCACCAAGGCCACGCGGACCGACAGCGGCGACTGGGTGCTCAACGGCAACAAGACCTGGATCACCCACGCCGCGCGCACCCACGTGATGACGGTGCTGGCGCGCACCCAGCCCGGCACCGACGACTACAAGGGCCTGTCGATGTTCCTGGCCGAGAAGACCCCCGGCACCGACGCGGAACCCTTCGTCGATCCCGGCCTATCGGGCGGCGAGATCGAGGTGCTCGGCTACCGGGGCATGAAGGAATACACCGTCAACTTCGACGACTTCGCCGTGAAGGCCGAAAACCTGCTGGGCGAGCAGGAAGGCCGCGGCTTCAAGCAGCTGATGGAGACGTTCGAGAGCGCGCGCATCCAGACCGCCGCCCGGGCCATCGGCGTCGCGCAATCGGCGCTCGACGCCGGCATTGGCTACGCGCTCGACCGCAAGCAGTTCGGCCGCAAGCTGATCGACTTCCCGCGCGTCAGCGGCAAGCTCGCCATGATGGCGGTCGAGATCATGATCGCCCGCCAGCTCACCTATTTCTCCGCGTGGGAAAAGGATCAGGGCCGCCGCTGCGACATCGAGGCCGGCATGGCCAAGCTTCTGGGCGCCCGCGTCGCCTGGGCGGCGGCCGACAACGCGCTGCAGATCCACGGCGGCAACGGCTTCGCGCTGGAATACCCGGTCAGCCGCATCCTGTGCGACGCCCGCATCCTCAACATCTTCGAGGGCGCCGCCGAAATCCAGGCCCAGGTCATCGCCCGCCGCCTGCTGGGCTGAGCGCGCGCCGGATTTCGCGCGTCCCACGCGGCGCCACCTTGCGCGGTGCCCGCGCGGGGCTTATTTCTGAAGAAGCGGACGGCCCCGCCGGGCCCCGCGCAAGGCTCATCGAAGTCATCGCCCTGGCCCGCCCCGTGACGCCGTCACGACCAAGGCCAGGCAACCCTGATTTTCCTGAGAATACGGCCCGTCCGGCATGTCGCCGGACCGGATTCACCATGCGAGGTCGTGATGGGAAAAGGCAACAACAGACGCGGAAACAAGGAAGTGAAGAAGCCCAAGCAGGAAAAGGCCAAGGTCCTCGCGACCGCCAATTCCGGCGTGGTCAAACCGCTTTCGCTGGGCGACAAGAAGACCCGCTAGACCGCCGGAACACCCGGGGCGGACGCGCCACCGCGTCGCCCGCCCCCTGCACCGGGCCATGCGCGCCTCAGGACGATGGCGTCGGCCCGTCGTCGGATTCGGACTCGGCCAGCCGCGCCCGCAGGCGCGCGATCTCGGCGGCCACGGCATCGGTGTCGCGGTCGTCCCGTTCCGTCCACGCGCTGAACCGCTCGAGCAGCGGCACGAAGGCCGCGATCTCGGCCTCGGTCCAGCCGCGCAGGAACTGCCCGATCATCAGGAACTTGTAGCCCCGCACCGCATTGACCACGGCGCGCCCGCGCGCCGTCGGCTCGATCACCGCGCGGCGCGCGTCCTGCTGGCTGACGCCGCGCCGCAGGTGGCCCAGGCGGATCAGCTCGGCCGTCACCCGGCTGGCGCGCGACGGGTCGATCCCCAGCCGCGCGGCCACCGTCGCCACCATCGTCTCGGTCCCCGCCTCGTCGCCGAACTCGTTCGCGGGCGCGACCACCGCCATCAGCACGTCCAGCTGCGCCAGGTCCAGCCCCAGGTCCAGGTCCGCCAGCGCCCGGTGCCCCAGCTCGCGCTTCTGGATGCGCCGCCGCCAGCGCTGCAGGATCGCGTCGATCTCCAGCGCCGCCTGCGTCACCGGTTCGGGCACGCCGGCGCGGGCCAGGTCGCCCTTGAGGTCCTCGTCGCGTTGCATCCGTGCCCTCCGCATTTACGTGCCATTGACATATATATGCCATCAGCACACATATAGAAGCGTTTTCGCTTGCAAGGACGGGACGGCCGCTTCGCGCCTCCCGCAGGATCTGCCATGACATCGACCGCGCGAACCGGCAACAGCCCCGACCGGCCCGACGGCGCGCCCGACCCCGTCCGCGTCCGGATCGTGCTGGCGGCGGTCGCCATGACGCTGCTGACGGCGTCGCTGGGCCAGACGATCGTGTCGACCGCGCTGCCGCGGATCGTGTCCGACCTCGGCGGCATGGCGCACATCACCTGGGTGATGACCGCCTACCTGCTGGCCTCGACCGTGGGCGCGCCGATCTGCGGCAAGCTGGGCGACCTCTTCGGCCGCAAGATCGTCATGCAGGGCGGCATCGTGGTGTTCCTGCTGGGGGCGGTGATCGCCGGGCTGGCGCAGAACATGGGCGTGCTGATCGCCGGCCGCGCGGTGCAGGGCCTGGGCGGCGGCGGGCTGATCGTGGTCGCCATGGCCGTCGTCGCCGACGTGCTGCCCCCGCGCGAGCGGGGCAAGGCGCAGGGCATCCTCGGCGCCGTGTTCGGCGTCTCGACCGTGCTGGGCCCGCTGATCGGCGGCTTTCTCGTCGAACAGCTCAGCTGGCACTGGATCTTCTTCGCCAACCTGCCCGTCGGCCTGACCGCCTTCGTGGCCCTTGCGCTGACGCTGAAGGGGCAGGCGCCCCGCGCCCGTGCCAGGGTGGACTATGCCGGCGCGGCTTTGCTGGCGATCTTCCTGTCCGACGCGGTGCTGCTGTCGGGCGCGCGCGGCTTGTCGCTGCCCGGCGGCGACGCGGCCGTGGTCGGCGGCGTCGTGCTGGCGCTCTGTGCGCTCGCCGGCTTCATCGCGGTCGAGCGGCGCGCGGCCGAGCCGATCCTGCCGCTGCCGCTGTTCCGCAACCCGACATTCCTGGTGGTGAACGCCGTGGGCTTTCTGGTGGGCATGGCGATGTTCGGCACGATCACCTTCATGCCGCTGTTCCTGCAGGTGGTCAAAGACGTGGACGCCACCACGTCGGGGCTGTTCCTGCTGCCGATGATGGGCGGCCTGCTCGGCACGTCGATCCTGGCCGGTCAGGTGATGTCGCGCACCGGGCGCTACCGGCTGCTGCCGGTGCTCTCGACCGGCGTGCTGGCGCTGGCGATGCTGCTACTCGCGCGGATCGGCGCGCAAAGCTCGCTGTGGGGGATCGCGGCGTGCATGCTGCTGGTGGGCGTGGGCCTGGGGCCGGTGTTCAGCATCGGCGTGGCGGCGATCCAGAACGCCGTGCCGGTCGCCATGCTGGGCGTCGGCACCGCCAGCGCCAACATGTTCCGCCTGATCGGCGGCTCGGTCGGCACCGCCGCCTTCGGCGCGATCTTCAGCTCGGAGCTGGCCACGCACCTCGCCGGCAGTCTCCCCGAAGGCATGACCGGCGGCGTCGGCTCGGTCAGCGCCGAGGCGGTGCACGCCCTGCCCGCCCGCGCGCAGGCGGCGGTGCTCGACGCGTTCTCGCAGGCGCTGCACCCGATCTTCCTGGTCGCCGCCGCCTGCGCCGTGGTTTCGTGCCTCATCGCCACCCGCCTGCAGGAGCGTCCCCTCTCGGCCACGCTCTGACCCGGCACCGGATTCGCGCTGGACGGGACCCGGCCGGCCGGATTACACGGGCCTCCCCTCGTCCTTCGGAGGCGCCCTATGTCCACCACACTCCGGCTCGCCATCGGCAGCGTCCTCGTCGGGCTGCTGGTTCTCGGCATCAAGACGCTCGCGTGGTGGCTGACCGGCTCGGTGGCGCTGTTCTCGGACGCGCTGGAAAGCACCGTGAACGTGGCCACCGCCATCGCCGCGCTGATCGCGATCCGCATCGCCGCGCGCCCGGCCGACGCCTCGCACCCCTACGGCCACCACAAGGCCGAGTTCTTCAGCGCCGTGCTCGAGGGGGTGATGATCATCGTCGCGGCCTTGCTGATCCTGCGCGAGGCGTTTCACGGCTTTCTCGACCCCGGCCCGCTGGACCTGCCGATGGCGGGGCTGGCGATCAACGGCGCGGCCACCGTGATCAACGCATTCTGGGCCTGGCTGCTGGTCACCCGCGGGCGCACCGAACGCTCGCCGGCGCTGGTGGCGGACGGCCGGCACCTGTTCACCGACGTCGTCACCTCGGCCGGCGTGGTGGTCGGCCTGCTGCTGGCGATCGCCACCGGCTGGTGGGTGCTCGACCCGCTGATGGCGGCGATCGTGGCGGTCAACATCCTGTGGTCCGGCTCGAAGGTGGTGCGCGATTCGCTCAGCGGCCTGATGGACGAGGCCGTGCCGCAGGAGACGCTCGACACCGTGCGCCGGGTGATCGCCACCACCGCCGGCGGCGCGGTCGAGGCGCACGACCTGCGCACCCGCCACGCAGGCCAGGCGACCTTCATCGACTTCCACCTGGTGGTGCCGGGCGACACCACCGTCTTCGACGCGCACGAGATCTGCGACCGGGTCGAGGCCGGGCTGAAGGACGCCATCGACGGCGCCCGCATCACCATCCATGTGGAGCCCGAGCACAAGCAGAAGCATTCGGGGATCGTCGTGCTGGACTGAGCGCGCCCTAATGTCGTGCGCAACTGAGCGCGCACATATATCGTGCCCGACTGAGCGCAAACTCGCCCCCGGACCGAAGCGCCCCCTAGCCCCCCGTCACAGGCCCGTGCCCGAACAGCGGCGCGTCGCGGTGCGCGTGGTGCAGGCTCTCGAATTCCAGGCTGGAATGGGTGATGCCGAACTCGGCCCGCAACAGGTCCTTGATCGCCACCTTCACCGCCTCGATGCGCCCCCATCCCGCGTCAGTCAGCACCACGTGGCAATCCAGCGCCGCCTCGTGTTCCTGCATCTGCCACAGGTGCACGTGGTGCACGTCGTCGACCCCGTCTACCGCGCGCACCGCGTCGATCACCGCCACGCAATCCATGTCGGGCGGAGAGCCCAGCATCAGCGTCCGGATCGGCCCCCCGATCTCGGTCAGCGCCAGATAAAGGATATACACCGCGATCCCGATGGTGATCGCCGGATCGACCCAACGCAGGTCGTAGAGCAGGATCAGCGCCCCGCCAACGATCACCGCGACCGAGGCCAGCGCGTCCGACAGGTTGTGCAGGAACAGCGCGCGGATGTTCGTGCTGTGCTTCTGCATGGAATAGGTCAGCAGCGCCGTGATCGAATCCACCACCAGCGCGACGCCGCCCAGGATGACCACCGTCCACCCGGCCACCTCAGGCGGGTCGACCAGCCGCATCGCGCCCTCGTAGACCAGATAGACGCCGACCACGACCAGCGTGGTGTAGTTGACCAGCGCGGCGACGATCTCGATCCGACCGTAGCCGAAGGTCATGCGCGCATCGGCCGGCCGGCGGGCGATCTTGCGCGCCGCGAACGCGATCACCAGCGACGCCATGTCCGAGAAGTTGTGCAGCGCGTCCGCCACCAGCGC
>NZ_JBELMH010000065.1:14021-20136 GCF_042096055.1 Citreimonas sp.
CGATCACCAGCGACGCCATGTCCGAGAAGTTGTGCAGCGCGTCCGCCACCAGCGCGAGGCTCCCCGACAGGATGCCGCCGACGATCTGCGCCACCGTCAGCAGCGCATTGGCCCAGATCGCGGCCGACACGCGGCGGTCGCCGGATTGCGGGTCGAGGTGGGCATGGGCATGATCGTGCGGCACGGTGCGGCTCCTTCCGGGGGCGGCCCCGGCGCGCGTCCCGCCGAAGGCCCGTGCCCCTCAGGTAGCCGGCGCCGCGCACCGTCCGCAAGGTCGGAAAGCCGCGCCCCGGTGCCAGCGCCGCCCGGCAGGTGTGCGCCAACCGACACGCCCGCGCCGGGCCGCGGCAGCATTCTTGCGCCACGCGGGGCGACGTTTTACTGCTACCCGATGAACGCTTCGCCCCGCCCTGACAGACCTTTTCCCGCCACCGGCGGGGAATGCGCGGCCATCCTGCAAGCCATCGACTGGTCGCGGCATCCGCTGGGCGAACCGGCCGACTGGCCGGTAGAGCTGAAGACCGCCGTGCGCATCTGCCTGACCTCGCAATTCGCCAGCATGCTGCACTGGGGTCCCGACCTGCATACGGTCTACAACGACGCCTACGCCGCGCGTCTGGGCAGCAAGCATCCCGGCCACCTGGGCCAGCCCGCGCGTGACTGGTGGTCCGAGATCTGGGACCAGCTCGACCCGTTCTTCACCAAGGTCCTCGCGGGGCAAAGCTACTACACCGAGAACGCGCGCTACACGCCCGACCGCGGAGACAAGGCGCGCGAGGCGTTCTTCACCCACAGCCACAGCCCGCTCTGGGACGAGACCGGCGCCATCCGCGGCATCTACCTGACCGTGGTCGAGACCACCGCCCAGGTCCAGGCCGAGGCCCGCAGCGCGGTCCTCACCGACGAGCTAAAGCACCGGATGAAGAACACCATGGCGATGGTGCAATCCATCGTGAACCAGGCGCTGCGCCGCGCCACCAGCCTGGCCGAGGCGCGGCAGACCATCACCGCGTAGATCGCGGCGCTGGCGCGGACCAACGACATTCTCACCCGGGCCGACGGGCTTGCCGCCTCGCTGGCGGCGATCGTGCAGGGACCGGCGCAGATGCAGGGCGCCTTCGCGACGCGGATTTCCAGTGCGGGGCCCGACCTCGACGTGAACCCCAAGGCCGCCATCGCCTTCACCATGCTGCTGCACGAGCTCACGACCAACGCGATGAAGTACGGCGCACTGGCGAACGACACCGGGCAGGTGCACATGGACTGGCACCGCGAGGGCGGCACGCTGGTCTTCCACTGGGTCGAGACCGGCGGCCCGACCGTGACCCCGCCGACCGAGACCGGCTTCGGCACGCGGCTGATCTCGGCGCTGGCGGGCGACTTGGGCGGCGAGCCGCAGATCGCCTACGACCCCGACGGCGTCCGCTGCACCCTGCGCGCCACGATCCGCGACATCACCGGCCCTTCCGGCACGGCCGACGGCTCCATGGACGCCGTGGCCGGGGACGCGAAAACGCCAGAAACCCGCGCCTGACGGGCGCCGGAAATCGGTCCGCGCGGCGTCGAACGCCCGGGCCCGTCCCCGCGTCCCACGGGGCCAAGCGTTAACGGATCCTGAATCCGTCTCTGGAAGCTCTTGATTTTATTAGGGCGCCCGGGTGTCCCATCGTGGGACACCCGTTTTCCGCCCGGTGGCGCACGCCCGGTCAGCCCCGCAGCGTGCCGCCCGTGGCCTTGCCCACTTTCTCGACGATCTTCGCGGCCACCGCCTCGATATCCTTCTCGGTGAGGGTCTTTTCCACCGGCTGCATCCGGACCGTGACCGCCAGCGATTTCTTGCCCTCGCCCAAGGATCCGCCGATGAACTCGTCGAAGACCCGCACGCTCTCGATCAGCGCCTTGTCCGCGCCCGCCGCCGCGTTGACCACGTCCAGCGCCTGAACGCCCGCATCCACCACGAAGGCGAAGTCCCGCTCGACCGGCTGAAGGTCGGCCAGCGTCAGCGCCGCCCGGGTGGACCCCGCCTTGCGCGGCAGCGGCACCTCCTCGGGGAACAGCGTGAAGGCCACCGCCGGCCCCTTCACGTCGAGCGCGCGCAGCACCTTGGGGTGCAGTTCTCCGAAGATGCCAAGCACCTTCTTCGGGCCCAGGCAGAACCTCCCGTGCCGTCCGGGATGCCACCATGCCGGCCCGTCGCGCAGGATCTGCATCTTCGCCGGCGCGCCGATCGCGGCCAGCACCGCCTCGGCATCCGCCTTGGCGTCGAACAGGTCCACAGCGCGCGACCCGCCATGCACATCCTTCGGCCCGGTGCGGCCGACCAGCAGGCCAACGATCTGCAGCGCCTGCTCGCCCGGCTCGCCGCCCGCGAAGGCGTGCCCTACCTCGAACAGCGCCAGGTCGTTGAACCCGCGCGCCTGGTTGCGCGCCGCCGCCCGCAGCAGCCCCGGCAGCAGGTCGGGCCGCATGTGGCTCATCTCGGAACTGATCGGGTTGGCCAGCATCGTGGCATCGTCGCCGCCGCCGAACAGCGCCGCCGCCTCGGCGTCGATGAAGCTGTAGGTCACGCATTCGTTGTAACCCAAGGCCGCTGTCGTGCGCCGCGCCGCCTGCTCGCGCCGCTGCATGGGCGACAGGATCGGCTTCGGCACGCCGGCCCGCGCGCGTGGCATCGGCTTGCCCTGAAGCTTGGTCAGCGACGCGATGCGCGCGACCTCCTCGACCAGGTCGGCCTCGCCCATCACGTCGGGCCGCCACGATGGCACATGCGCCATGTCGCCGTCGAGCCGGAAGCCCAGCGCCTCCAGTGTCGCGCGCTGCTCGGCCTCGGGGATCTCCATGCCGACGAGGCTGATCACCCGCGCGGGGTCGAGCTTGTAGGCCCGGTCCGTATCGGGCGCTTCGCCCGCGACCGTCACCTCGGACGCCTCGCCGCCGCAAAGCGCGATGATCATCGCCGCCGCATCCTCGACCGCCTGGCGGTTGTAGGCCGGATCGATGCCGCGTTCGTTGCGATACCGCGCGTCCGAGTTGATCTTGAGCCCGCGCCCCGCATGGGCGATCTGCACGTGGTCCCACACGGCGGCCTCGAGGAAGACGTTGACCGTCTCCTCGGTACAGCCTGTCGCCAGCCCGCCCATGATGCCCGCGATGCTCTCGATCCCGCTGTCGTCCGAGATCACGACCTCGCCGCCGTGGAAGGCATACTCCTTCTCGTCGAGGCCGGTCAGCGTCGCGCCCTCGGGCGCGCGATGAATGCGCAGACCACCCGTCACCTTGTCCGCGTCGAACACGTGCAGCGGGCGGTTGCGGTCGTGGGTGAAGAAGTTCGTCACGTCCACCAGCGCCGAGATCGGCCGCAGCCCGATCGCCCGCAGCCGGTCCTGCAGCCATTTGGGGCTGGGCCCGTTCTTCACGCCCCGGATCAGACGCCCGGCGAAGACGTGGCAGCCGTCCTTGGCGTCATCCTCGATCGTGACCGACACCGGGCACGGGAACGCGCCCGCGACCTGCTCCGCTTTCAGCGGCTTGAGCGTGCCGAGCCCCCGCGCCGCCAGATCGCGCGCGATGCCGTGCACCCCCAGCGCGTCCTGCCGGTTCGGCGTGATCGCGATCTCGATCACCGGGTCGACCTTCGCCGGATCGTTCTGCGCCAGCCAGTCGGTGAAGCGCTGCCCCACCTCGCCCGAAGTCAGTTCGATGATGCCGTCATGCTCGTCCGACAGTTCCAGCTCGCGCTCGGAACACATCATCCCGTGGGACTCGACGCCGCGAATCTTGCCGACCGACAGCGTCGTGTCGATGCCCGGCACGTAATCGCCCGGTTTCGCCACAACCACGGTGATCCCCTCGCGCGCATTGGGCGCACCGCAGATGATCTGCGTCTCGCCCGCGTCGGTCTGGACCATGCACAGCTTCAGCTTGTCCGCGTCGGGATGCTTCTCGGCCTTGAGCACCTTGCCGATGGTGAACGCGCTCAGGCGTTCCGCCGGGTTCTCGACGCCCTCGACCTCGAGGCCCAGATCCGTCAGCGCCTCGGTGATCTCGGCGACCGAGGCGGTCGTGTCGAGGTGATCCTTCAGCCAAGAGAGGGTGAATTTCATCGGTCCGGTCCTATCACGTCGGCGGGCTTGGCCCGCGGCAATTCAGGGGCGCCAAGCGCCCGAAAGTCAGCGGGACAACCCGCCATGCAGCGTCGGCACGTCGAGGCTCGCGAACCCGTAATGCCGCAGCCAGCGCAGGTCGCTGTCGAAGAAGGCGCGCAGGTCGGGGATGCCGTATTTCAGCATCGCGATCCGATCGATCCCCATGCCGAAGGCGAACCCCTGCCACTGGGTCGGATCGACGCCGGCGTTCTCGAGCACCTTGGGATGCACCATGCCGGACCCGAGGATTTCCAGCCAGTCATCGCCCTCGCCGACCTTCAGCACGCCGCCCTCCCAGGAACACTGGATATCGACCTCGGCGGACGGCTCGGTGAACGGGAAATGCGAGGCGCGGAAGCGCAGCGTGACGTCGTCGACCTCGAAATACGCCTTCACGAACTCTTCCAGCACCCATTTCAGGTTCGCCATCGAGATATCGCGGTCGATGGCCAGCCCCTCGACCTGGTGGAACATCGGCGTGTGCGTCTGGTCGTAATCCGCGCGGTACACCCGCCCCGGCGCGATCACGCGGATGGGCGCGCCCTGCTTCTCCATCGACCGGATCTGCACCGGCGAAGTATGCGTGCGCAGCACGTGCGGCGGGCGGTTATCGCCCTCGGCGCGGTGCATGTAGAACGTGTCCATCTCGGCCCGCGCGGGGTGGTGGCCGGGGATGTTCAGCGCGTCGAAGTTGTACCAGTCGCTGTCGATCTGCGGCCCCTCGGCCACGGCGAACCCCATGTCGGCGAAGATGGCGGTGACCTCCTCGGTCACCTGGCTGATCGGGTGGATCGAGCCCGCGCGCCGCGTGCGTCCCGGCAGCGTCACGTCCAGCCATTCCCCGCGCAGGCGCTCGTCGAGCGCGGCATCGGCCAGCGCGGCCTTCTTGGCGGACAGCGCCGAGTTGATCTCGTCCTTGAGCGCGTTGAGCGCGGGGCCGGCGGTCTGGCGTTCCTCCGGGCTCATCTTGCCCAGCTCGCGCATCTTGAGACTGATCTCGCCCTTCTTGCCGACGGCCTGCACGCGCAACGATTCCAGCGCGCCCTCGTCCGAGGCGCCGCCGATCAGGTCGAGATACTTCTTCCGCAGGTCTTCCATCGCACGCTCCATCGGGGACGCGCCCGTAGGTAACGATGAGGGGTCATGGGCGCAAGCGGTCGTTCGGCCCTAGCGACCCGCCTCGGCCAGCCGTTGCAGCAGCACCGGCGCCAGCACGCGCTCGATCAGCCGACGCGCGCCCAGGTCGCTGAGATGGTTGTCGTCGCGATAGAGAGACGCGCCCTTGTGCGCGACGGCACAGGTCGTGTCGCAGAAGGTGTCGCGCACGCGGGCAAGATCGACCCGCTGCGGCACGGCGAGCGTGTTTATCAGCGCGTCGACCCAGCGGTTGCGCCGCTCGACGTCGGCCCGCCGGGGCAGCGCGGGTACGGCTGTGCGCCGTGCAGCGCGGCGCGGCCCGGCACCTCGGGGTCAGACCAGCCGATCTCGGGGACGCCTTCGATCAGCACGACGCGCGCCACGTGGCCGGAAACCGCGTCGATCGTGCGCGTCAGGCCCTCGGCGAACAGGGCGCGGTTGCCGTCCCCGTGCGATCCCGACCGCGCCGGCCCGAGCACGACGGCGTTGTCGCGGGTGGCGTCCATCGCCCCGCGCGCGAACAGGTAGATTTTGCCGATCTCGGTCCGTCCCGCACGCTCGTAGAAGCATACCAGCGAAAAGCGGCCCTGCTCGAACTCGCGCAAAAGGATTGTGGTGATGAGGAAGCCCGAGATGACGAAGAAGACATCCACATCCAGATAACCGCCGCCGGAGCCGGCAATCGCCGAGTGGTTTCCAAGGGCCGCACGCCCTGCGGCCGCGCCGTGGCCGGGGACGGTGGGCGGGGCGATGTCGACGGCGGCACGACGGCGACGAGCGCCGGACGCCTTCCCAATCCCGCCGCTCCGTGCCAGACAGCCGGAAAAGAGGGA
>NZ_JBELMH010000066.1:0-20084 GCF_042096055.1 Citreimonas sp.
CGTGGGCGAGGACGGCGTGCGCACTGACTGGGCGCCGCTCGGCGGTGCCGAGGGCAACACGCAGGAGGCGATCCGGCTCGGCATGGCCGCAACGATCTTCCACTGGGGCCTGCACCCCTGGGCGATCTACGCGATCGTCGCGCTGGCGCTGTCGCTCTTCGCCTACAACAAGGGTCTGCCGTTGACGTTGCGGTCCTGCTTCTACCCGATCTTCGGCGAGCGGGTCTGGGGCTGGCCGGGCAACGTGATCGACATCTTGGCGATCTTCTCGACGATCTTCGGCCTGGCGACGTCGCTGGGCATAGGCGCGCAACAGGCGGCGGCCGGCCTCAACTTCCTGTTCGGCCTGCCGACGTCGAACCTGGCGCTGATCACGCTGATCATACTCATCACTGCGATCGCGCTGGTGTCGGTGGTCGTGGGGCTCGACGCAGGGGTCAAGCGGCTGTCCGAGATCAACATGGCGCTGGCGGCGATCCTTCTGGTCTTCGTCATCGTCTTCGGCCCGACGCTCGAGATCTTCGCCGGCTTCTTCTCGTATCTCGGCGCTTACGGCGAGTATCTGCCGGCGCTGTCGATGCCCTTTGGCCGCGAGGACGCGAACTTCGCCTCGGGCTGGACGGCGTTCTACTGGGCGTGGTGGATCAGCTGGTCGCCCTTCGTCGGCATGTTCATCGCCCGCGTCAGCCGCGGCCGCACGGTGCGCGAGTTCCTGATCGCGGTGCTGATCGTGCCGACGATCCTGTCGGTGCTGTGGATGACCGCGCTGGGCGGAACGGCGATCGGCCAGGTGGTGAACGACGGCTTCACGCAGGTGCAGGACGCGGCGCTGGAACTCAAGCTGTTCGAAATGCTGACCCAGCTGCCGCTGACGGGCCTGACGTCGTTCGTGGGCATCATCCTGGTGGTGGTGTTCTTCGTGACCTCGTCGGATTCCGGCAGCCTGGTGATCGACACCATCGCGGCAGGCGGCAAGGTCAACGCGCCCACGCCGCAGCGGGTGTTCTGGGCGACGTTCGAAGGGCTGGTCGCCATCGCGCTGCTGCTGGGCGGCGGGCTTGCCGCGCTGCAGGCCATGGCGGTGTCCACGGGCCTTCCGTTCACGATCGTCCTGCTGGGCGCGTGCTATGCCATCGTCCGCGGCCTGATGAGCGAGCCGCGATGACCCCAGCGCCGGGGCGGGCGGCACGACCGGCCCCGGCGCATCGCAAGGTCTTGCGTTCGGCGCCCGCCGCGCGATCATCCGGACGCAAGCCTGTGACGCGGAGGCCGTTGCCAGTGAACGCATGCCCATGAAGGATCTCAAGCGCAGCATCCGCCTGCTCTACCGGGGCGACAGCCGGCGCGCCCGTCGCTTCCGGTATGGGCTGATCGTCTTCGACACGCTGACGATCCTCTATTTCATCGCCACGGCCGCCCTGCCCCACGGTCAAATCACCACGATCGCCGACATCGTCTTCGGTTTGCTGATCCTGCTGGATCTGCTGGCGCGGTTCTGGATCGCGGACAACCGGCGGCGCGAGTTCACGCGCATCTACACGCTGGCGGACGTGGTGGTCGTCATCTCGGTCCTGCTGGCGCCGCTGTTTTCGGCCAACCTCGGCTTCCTGCGCGTGCTGCGGGGGCTGCGGCTGATCCACGCCTACCACCTGCTGCGCGACCTCAGGCGCGAAAGCCTGCTCTTCCGCCGGCACGAGGACGCGATCCTGGCCGCAGTGAACCTGTTCGTCTTCATCTTCGTGACGACCTCGGTCGTCTTCGTGCTGGCCTTCGACGAGCAGGACGGCTTTCCGGGATATGTCGACGCGCTGTACTTCACGGTCGCCACGCTAACCACGACCGGCTTCGGCGACATCACCCTGACCACGGCCACCGGCAAGCTGCTGTCGGTGTTCATCATGGTGGTGGGCGTGGCGCTGTTCGTGCAGCTTGCGCGGGCCATTTTCCAGCCGTCGAAGATCCGCTACACCTGTCCGCAATGCGGCCTGAACCGGCACGATCCGGACGCGATCCACTGCAAGCATTGCGGCGAATCGCTGAAGATCGAGACGGAGGGCAACACCGGCGCGTGACCGCGTTGCCCGCCGCTTCGTTCAACCGCCGCAAGGCCCCGGCCGTCAGGCCGGTTATCCAGGGGTCCAGACATGTCCGACAAAGCCGCTCTCGACGACGACGAGGAAAAGCAGGTCGACGCCTACGAGAACGTGCCGTCCTCGGTCATCTTCGAGGCGATCCGCCGCGCGGGCGACCACGAGCTGTCGCGCCCGCTCAGCGCGCTGTGGTGGTCCGGCGTCGCGGCGGGGTTGGCGATCAGCACGTCGGTGCTGTGCAAGGGCTTCCTCGCCTCGATCCTGCCGCACGCCGACTGGGCCTCGGGCATCTCGAACCTGGGCTACACCGTCGGCTTCCTGATCGTGATCCTTGGCCGGATGCAGCTGTTCACCGAGAACACGATCACGCCGATCCTGCCGCTGTTCCTGGCACCGACGCGGGCGAACTTCGCGCAGACCGCGCGGCTGTGGGGGATCGTGTTCGCGGCGAACCTGGTCGGCTGCGTCGCGGCGGCGCTGGTTCTGGTCAACGGCCACATCCTGCCCGATGCGCGGTTCCAGGGCATCCTCGACGTCTCGCGCCACTACGCCGAGGCGACGCCCTTCCAGCACTTCGCCTGGGGCATTCCGGCCGGGTTCCTGATCGCCGCGCTGGTCTGGATCCTGCCGCGCATGGAAAGCGGGGGCGAGGTGCTGATGATCGTGATCGTGACCTACGTGATCGGCCTCGGCGGCATGTCCCACGTGGTCGCCGGCTCGACCGAGCTCTTCGTCCTCGTGGCGAGCGGCGAGCTAAGCATCGTCGCGGCGGTCTTCGGCGGCATCGTCCCGGCCTTCGCGGGCAACGTGCTGGGCGGTACCGGCATCTTCGCCGCGCTCACCTATGCGCAGGTCCGCGAGGAGATTTGATGGCACGTCGCGCCGGCATGCGCGGGCTTCCGCCGGCGCTATGGCGTCGCATCGGCGCCATGATGTACAACCCGCGCCGCGCGCGTATCTGACACCGGACATGGCCGACCTGCCCGCCTCTGCCTAGGAACCGACGACATGCACAACTCCCGGTCCTTCCCGATCCGTATACGCCTGCGCCGCACTGTGACGGGCCTTGCCGTGCTGGTGGTGGCCGGTGCGGCCACTGCGCCCGGGCCGGCCCGCGCACACCCGCATGTCTTCATCGACGGCGGCATCGACTTCGTCTTCCGCTACGGCACGATGCTGGACGCGCTGCAGGTCACCTGGCGCTACGACGCGTTCGAGACCCTCTACACCCTGTCGTCGCACGGCATGGCCCTGAACGCCGAGGGCGAGTTGGACGAGGCCGACCGTCTCGAACTGGTCCGCCTGCTGAGCGACTGGCCCGAGGATTTCGACGGCTCCGCGCACCTGACCGTCGGCGGCGATGCCATCGCGCTGGAATGGCCCTCGGCGCTGGACGCGCACGTCGTGGACGGCCGGCTCGAGATGACGTTCACCCGCACGCTGGGCACGCCAGTTTCCCTCGACTCGCAGGACGCCGAGGTCGCGTTCTACGAATCCACGTACTTCTTCGCCTTCTCGGTCACGGACGAGCCTCGCCTCGTCGACGGCGCTCCGGGATGCTCCGCGCGCGTCATCCCCTTCGATCCCGACAGCCAGACCGAGGAACTGAGCAAAGCGCTGTCCACGCTCGGGCGCGAGGAGACGCCCGAGATCGAGAATGTTGGCGCTCTGTTCGCCGACAGGATCGCGGTGACATGCGGCTGATCCTGATCGCCTTGGCCGTCCTGCTCGGCGCGGCCTCGCTGGCGCTGATGGTCGACACCTCGGCGGTCGGGCGCTGGGCCGTCGAACAACAACGCGCCTTCCAGAACGTGATCGCCGGCGCGCTACGGGCGCTGCGGTCTGGCGCGCCCGAGGCCATGGCCACCCTGCTGGGCGCGTCCGCCGCCTACGGGTTCGTGCACGCGGTCGGCCCCGGGCACGGCAAGTACCTCGTCGGCGGCGTCGGGCTCGGCACCACCGTGCCCGCCCTGCGCCTCGTCGTGCTCGCGCTGGCAGCGAGCCTCGCGCAAGCGCTCTGGGCGATCCTGCTGGTCTATGGCGGGTTCTTCGCGCTGGAAGTCTCGGCGCGGCAATTGACGACGCTGGCCGAGGATATCCTTGCCCCCGCCAGCTACGTCGCGATCGCGGCAATCGGCGCGGTGCTGGTGCTGCGTGGCGCGCGGGCGCTGATGCGCGGCGCGGCCCCGTCGCACGCGGACGCGGCGGACCATGACCACCACGATTGCGGCCACGCGCACGGCCCCTCGGTCGAGCAGGTCCGCCAGGCCACCGGACTGCGCGAGGCGGCGGCGCTGGTGGCGGGCATCGCGATCCGTCCCTGCACCGGCGCGGTCTTCCTGCTGGTGATCGCCTGGCAGATGGAGATCCGGACCGCCGGCGCCGCGGCGGTCGTCGCGATGGGCCTCGGCACCGCGCTGCTGACCAGCCTCGTGGCGGTCTCCAGCGTCGCCGCCCGGCGCATCACCGTCGCGTCCAGCGGCACGCCGGCGAGCGTCGCGCTGGCGGCCTCGTCGCTGCAGGTGCTGGCCGGCGCGCTGATCGTGTGGTTCGGGATCGTCCTGCTGTCGGCATCGCTGGCGTGACCGCCCCGCGCTTGATGCGTGGCCGTGATTGCGGCAAGGCTCCGGCATGAAGCCGCATTCCAACCGCCCGGACGGGCCGCGCCTGCGCATCAGGATCGTCTTCGGCGACGACGAGATGATCGGCCCCGGCAAGGCCGACCTGCTCGAAGGGATCGACCGCTGCGGCTCGATCGCCGCCGCCGGGCGCGAGATGGGCATGAGCTACAAGCGCGCGTGGGAACTGATCGGCACGCTCAACGGCATGTTCCGCGCCCCCTTGGTCGAAAGCACGCGCGGCGGCCCGGGCGGCGGCGGCGCGGTGCTGACCGAGCTGGGGCGCGAGGTGCTGGCCCAGTACCGCGCCTTCGAGGCCGACGCGGCAGAAGGCGGCGCCGACCGGCTGCGGCAGCTTCAATCGCTTCTGCGCGATATTCCCGGTCAGGAATAACGCTTGACCCGCGACGCCCCCGCCCGCGATATGTTCCGCGACACATAACAGACGGAACTGACCCGGATGCCACGGCCCGCACCCCTTCGCGCCGTCCTGACCGCCGCCTGCGCGCTCGGCCTCGCGTGGGCGCCCGCGTCCGCGCGGTCTGCGCAGGTCACCGTCTTCGCCGCGTCCAGCACCGCCGACGCCCTGGCCGAGATCGAGGAGGCGTTCGAGGAGACGGCCGGACACGACCTCGTTGTGTCGCTGGCGGGCTCCTCGGCGCTGGCGCGGCAGATCCGGCAGGGCGCGCCGGCGGACGTCTTCCTGTCGGCCAGCACCGACTGGATGGACGCGATCGAGGCCGACGGCCTGATCGAACCCGGGTCGCGTTTCGACCTGCTGGGCAACGCGCTCGTCCTGGTCGCGCACGACCCGGATGCGGCGCCGGCCGACATCGCGCCGGGCCTCGACCTGGCGAGGATGCTCGGCCAAGACCGGCTGGCCATGGCGCTGGTCGATGCGGTGCCGGCGGGCGTCTACGGCAAGGCCGCGTTGGAGACCCTGGGCCTGTGGGACAGCATCGCGCCCCAAGTGGCGCAGGCGAACAACGTGCGCGCCGCGCTGGCGCTCGTCGCGCGGGGCGAGGCGCCCTACGGCATCGTCTACGCCTCGGACGCGCGGGCCGAGCCGGGCGTGACCGTCATCGGCACCTTCCCGCCCGAGACGCATCCGTCGATCGTCTACCCGGTCGCGGACCTTGCGAACCGCGACACGCCGGCCGAGGCGGACTTCCTCGCGTTCCTTCGTGGCCCCCAGGCGCGCGCGGTCTTCGCGCGGCAGGGCTTCGTCGTGCTGCCGGACTGAGCGATGGTCGACTGGCTCAGCCCGGCGGAATGGGACGCGGTGCGCCTGTCGCTGCGGGTGGCGTTCTGGGCGACGCTGGTCAGCCTGCCGCTGGGGATCTTCGTCGCCCACGCGCTGGCGAGGTGGCGTTTTCCGGGGCGCGAGTTGCTCAACGTGACTGTCCACCTGCCGCTGATCATGCCGCCCGTGGTTACCGGCTACCTGCTGCTGCTGGCCTTCGGCGCGCGCGGGCCCGTGGGCGGCTTCCTCGAGGCGTGGTTCGGCATGACCTTCGCCTTCCGCTGGACCGGCGCCGCGCTCGCGTCCGGCGTCATGGCGTTTCCCTTCATGGTGCGCGCGGTGCGCCTGTCGATCGAGGCGGTCGACCCCCGGCTGGAGCAGGCCGCCGGAACGCTGGGCGCGTCGCGGCCGTGGGTGTTCCTGACCGTAACGCTGCCGCTGATCCTGCCGGGGATCATCGCCGGCACGGTGCTGAGCTTCGCCAAGGCGATGGGAGAATTCGGCGCCACGATCACCTTCGTGTCCAACATCCCCGGCCAGACGCAGACGATCCCGCTGGCGATCAACCTGCTGCTGGAGACCCCGGGCGGCGAGGCACGCGCGGCGCGGCTGGCGGCGCTGTCCATCGCGATCGCCGCCGCAGCGCTGGTCTTGTCGGAACTGGTGTCGCGCCGGGTGGCGCGGATGGCGCGGGCATGACCCTTTCGGTCCGCCTGCGGCACCGGCTGGGCGACTTCGCGCTGGATGCCGACTTTACCGCGCCGCCGGGGCTGACGGTGCTGTTCGGGCGCTCGGGCTCGGGCAAGACGACCATCGTGAACGCGGTGGCCGGGCTGCTGATGCCGGACGAGGGGTGCATCGTCAGCGACGACCGGACGCTGCTGGACACGGCGCGCAGCATCCGGCTGCGGCCGCACCAAAGGCGGCTGGGCTACATCTTCCAGGAGGGGCGGCTGTTCCCGCACCTGACCGTCCGGCAGAACCTGGGCTACGGCGCGTGGTTCGCGCCCCGGCGCGCGCGCCGCGAAAGCCCCGACCGGGTGGTCGAGCTGCTGGGCCTCGGCCCGCTGCTCGCCAGGCGGCCGGGCGCGCTGTCGGGGGGCGAGAAGCAGCGCGTGGCGATCGGGCGGGCGCTGCTGTCGGCGCCGCGCATGCTGCTGGCGGACGAGCCGCTGGCCGCGCTGGACGAGGCCCGCAAGGCCGAGATCCTGCCCTATTTCGAGCGCCTGCGGGACGAGGTCGGGATTCCCATCCTGTATGTCAGCCACTCGGCCTCCGAGGTGGCGCGGCTGGCGACGACGATCGTGGCGCTGGATGCGGGCCGGGTGGTGGCGCAGGGGCCGGCGGCGGACATGCTGGGCGACCCGGCGGTGCTGCCCACCGGCCCGCGCGAGGCCGGCGCCGTTGTGCAGGCCCGCGTCGCCCACCACCACGCCGACGGGCTGACCGAGCTGGACGCGGGCGGGGTGCCGCTGTTCCTGCCGCGGGTCACAGCGGCGCCGGGCGAGACGGTGCGGGTCCGGATCTCGGCCCACGACGTGATCCTGGCGCGGCACCGGCCCGAGGGGCTGTCGGCGCTGAACATCCTGCCGGGCACGGTCCAGGACATCCGCCCCGGCGAGGGGCCGGGCGCGATCGTGGCGCTGGAGACCCCGGCGGGCCGGCTGCTGGCGCGGATCACCCGGCGGTCGGCCGAGGCGCTGGAACTGGCCCCCGGCGCGGCGGTCCACGCGGTGGTCAAATCCGTGTCGGTGGCGCCGCTGGATATCGGCGGCGGGGGCGCCGGGCGGGGCGGCTGAGGGATGTCCCACGATGGGACACCCCGCCGCCCACGAAAAATCAATGGCTTGCAGAGACGGATTCACGAATCCTTAGGATTCGGCTGGAAATCCTCGCCCGCCTAGCTGGCCTGGCTGTAGCGCTGTCCGGGCGCCGGGGCGCCGGTCAGCGCGGTCTCGATCGCGTGCGCGACGAGGCGCGCAGCGCGCGGGTCGAACAAGCGCAGCACCGTGCCGACGAACGCGCCCGCCCCGGGATAGAGGTCGAGCGCGGCGCGCGCGGCCGAGCCCAGCGCGGGGTCGACCGGCTGGCCAAGCCGCCCGAGATCGACCGCGCCGTCGCACATCAGGCGTTCGACGACGAAGGACAGCGTGCGGTCGAGATCGCTCAGCGCGATGCCGCGGGCGGCGGGAATGGCGCCGGCCTCGACCACCTGCTGCCAGGCATCGGTGGCCGAGGCGTTCTGCACATAACCTTGCGCGAAGCGCGAGATCGCCGAGGGGCCGAAGCCGACCAGCGTCTCGGCCGTGTCGGTGGTGTAGCCCTGGAAGTTGCGCCGCAGCGTGCCCGCCTGCGCCGCGAGCGCCAGCGTGTCGTGCGGCAGCGCGAAATGGTCGATGCCGACGGCGAGGTAGCCCGCGTCGAGCAGCGCGTCGCGCGCCATCTCGGCCAGCGCGAGGCGTTGCTCGGGCGAGGGCAGCGCGTCCTCGGGGATCAGCTTTTGCCGGCGGGCGACCCAGGGCACATGGGCGTAGCCGTAAAGCGCGATTCGGTCGGGCGCCATCGCCAGAACGGTGTCGATCGTGCGGCGCAGGCGGGCGCGGTCCTGGTGCGGCAGGCCGTAGAGCAGGTCGAAGTTGACGCTGCCGATGCCGCGCCGGCGCAGCGCGCGCACAGTGTCCCATGTGGCGGACGAGGATTGCGCGCGGCCGATCGCCGCCTGCACCTGCGGGTCGAAATCCTGCACCCCGACCGAGGCGCGGACGAGGCCCAGCGCCACCAGCGCGTCGATCCGGTCGGTGTCGCACTCGGTCGGGTCGATCTCGGCGCTGACCTCGGCGCCCGACAGGTCGAAGGCGCGCGCGATCATGCGGCCCAGCCGCCCGATGCGGTCGGGCGACAGCAGCGTGGGCGTGCCCCCGCCCAGATGCAGCGCCGAGACTGTGACCCGTTCGGGCATGGCGACGCGGGTATGCGCGATCTCGCGCGCGAGATGGTCGAGGTAGCGATCCAGCGGCGCGTCGCTGCGGGTGCCCTGCGTGCGGCAGGCGCAGAACCAGCACAACCGGCGGCAGAACGGCACGTGCACGTAGAGCGACACCGTGCTGCCGGGCGCGATCGCGCCCAGCCATGCGGTCTTTTCGGCCCCGCCCACCGCCGCGGTGAAGCGGTCGGCCGGCGGGAAGCTCGTGTAGCGCGGGACGCGGGCGGTCAGCAGCGCGTGGCGGAGGGGATCATCGGTCATGTCGGGAAAATCGCCCCATGCGACGGTGCGCGCATTGATCAGGATCAACCGTGGCGTTAAATACGGGCATGTCCAAGCTGACCCCCATCGTGCCCTGCACCACCTGCCCGATCCGCCACAGCGCGGTCTGCGCCGAGTGCGACAGCGACGAACTGGCGATGCTGTCGGCGATCAAGAGCTACCGCACCGTGCCCGCGGGGGCGCCGCTGGCCTCGGCCGGCGAGACGCTCGAACATTTCTCGTCGATCGTGACGGGCTGCGCGACCATGTCGCGCACGCTGGAGGACGGGCGCCGCCAGACCGTGGGCCTGCTGCTGCCGTCGGATTACATCGGCCGGCCGGGGCGCGCGCAGGCGGCCTTCGACGTCGAGGCGCTGAGCGAGGTGACGCTGTGCCGGTTCGAGCGGCGCGCCTTCGAGAAGCTGCTGCGCGACACGCCGCACGTGGCCAGCCGGCTGCTGAAGATGACGCTGGACGAACTGGACGCCGCGCGCGACTGGGCGGTGGTGCTGGGCCGCATGACCGCGCGCGAGAAGGTCGCAACCTTCCTGGTCAGCCTGGCGCGGCGGCAGATGGCGGTGGCGCTGGGCGACCCGATCGGCGGCCCGGTGACGATGCACCTGCCGCTGTCGCGCGAGGCGATGGCCGACCACTTGGGCCTGACCATCGAGACCACGAGCCGGCAGATGACCGCCCTGCGCAAGGACGGGCTGATCGAGCTTCCGACCACCCGCGACATCCGCATCCCCGACTTCGGCGCGCTGGCGCTGGAAGCCGGGGACGACGGGGATGGCGGGCTGATCGTCTAGCGCGCCACCAGAAGCGGCACCGGCGCGTCGTGCAGCATGGTGCGGCTGACGCCGCCCAGCACGATCTCGCGCAGGCGGTTGTGGCCGTAGGCGCCCATCACGATCAGGTCGGCGTCGACGTCGCGGGCGTGGGATTCGAGCACCTTGGGGATCGGACGGCCGCTGCTGGCGACCGGCGTGACCGGTGCGGTGACGCCCGCGCGGTCCAGCATCACCGCCAGTTCGTGGCCCGACGTGTCGCTGTCGGGATCGACCGCGACGATGCCGACCGACGCTGCCTGCCGCAGCAGCGGCAGCGCGGCGCGGATCGCCGCCAGCGCAACGTCGCTTTCGTCCCAGGCCAGCACGATGCGGTCGAAGGACGGCTCGAACCCCTCGCGCAGGACCAGCACCGGCACTCGGGTGTTGTAGAGCACCGCCTCGAGCATGTCCTGCGCGCCGCGGTCCTCGCCCGGGGCGGGCAGGATCGCGAGGTCCGAGAACCGGTGCCCCAGCGCGATCCGGCGCAGCGTGTCGGCGCTGCGCACGATCTCGGTGCGCACCGACCAGCCGAAGCCTTCGCCCTTGAGGCGGGCGCGGGTCTCGGCCTCGGCGCGGTCGAGCGCCTCGATCGCGTCCTGGACCAGCGTCTCCTCGGCGATGCCCATCTCGGGGGCGAACATGATCGCGGGCTCGGTCCGGGTCTGCGCGCCGACGGTGACGTCGAGATGCGCCGACCAGCGGCGGGCGCAGTCCGCGGCCGCGTCGAGCGCGTCGGGACCGCCGGTCATCGTGAGTGTGGAAAGCGTTCTGTAGGACATGGCGTTCTCCTTCGGTCCGGCCCTGTTGCACGCCCCCTTCCTGCGCCGGCGCGGCGGGGCGCGCCTTGATCAGGATCAAACCGCGGCGGCGATGCGCGGTTCCGGCGCCCGATCGGACGCGTCCCGCGCCCAGTTGATCCATGTCAAGGCGAGCGCCCGGCGCCGCGTGGGATTGGGTCCCGGCCTTCGCCCTCCGGAGGCGGGATTCGCAGGAGATGTCATGGAGTACCTGAAGCTCGTCGCACTGGCGCTGATCGCGCTGGTCGCCGCGATGGCGGCGGATTGGGGCCGCGACCTGGCCTATTCGACCCACGCGGTGATCGTCATGCTGGTGGCGGGCGGGCTGTTCCTGTGGGAAGTCCGCCGCGTCGGCGAGGCCCGCCCCGTGCACCCCGAGACCGCCTACATGGACGGCCCGATCCGCGCCGGCGTCATCGCCACCGCGTTCTGGGGCCTCGCCGGGTTCCTGGTGGGGACGTTCATCGCGTTCCAGCTGGCCTTCCCGGTGCTGAACTTCGACTGGTCCGAGGGGTTCGCCAACTTCGGCCGCCTGCGCCCGCTGCACACCAGCGCGGTGATCTTCGCCTTCGGCGGCAACGCGCTGATCGCGACGTCGTTCTACGTCGTGCAGCGCACCAGCGCCGCGCGGCTGTGGGGCGGCAACGCCGCGTGGTTCGTGTTCTGGGGCTACCAGCTGTTCATCGTGCTGGCGGCGACGGGCTACCTTCTGGGCTCGACCCAGTCCAAGGAATACGCCGAGCCCGAATGGTACGTCGACATCTGGCTGACCATCGTCTGGCTGGTCTACCTCGCCGTCTTCATGGGCACGATCTTCAAGCGGCGCGAGCGGCACATCTACGTCGCCAACTGGTTCTACCTGGCGTTCATCGTCACCGTCGCGATGCTGCACGTGGTCAACAACCTGTCGATCCCGGTCAGCATCTGGGGCAGCAAGTCGGTGCAGGTCTTCGCCGGCGTGCAGGACGCGATGACCCAGTGGTGGTACGGCCACAACGCCGTGGGCTTCTTCCTGACGGCGGGCTTCCTGGGGATGATGTACTACTTCGTGCCCAAGCAGGCCGGGCGGCCGATCTACAGCTACAAGCTGTCGATCATCCACTTCTGGGCGCTGATCTTCCTCTATATCTGGGCCGGCCCGCACCACCTGCACTACACCGCCCTGCCCGAATGGGCCGCGACGCTGGGGATGGTGTTCAGCGTCATGCTGTGGATGCCCAGCTGGGGCGGCATGATCAACGGCCTGATGACGCTGGAAGGCGCCTGGGACAAGATCCGCACCGACCCGATCATCCGCATGTTCGTGGCCAGCCTCGCCTTCTACGGGATGAGCACCTTCGAGGGCCCGATGATGTCGATCCGGGCGGTCAACTCGCTGAGCCACTACACCGACTGGACCATCGGCCACGTGCATTCCGGTGCGCTGGGCTGGAACGGGCTGATCACCTTCGCCTGCCTCTACTTCCTGACGCCCAAGCTGTGGGGCCAGAAGCAGATGCATTCCATGGCGGCGATCAACCTGCACTTCTGGCTCGCGACGCTGGGGATCGTCCTCTACGCGGCATCGATGTGGGTGACCGGCATCATGGAGGGCCTGATGTGGCGCGAGGTCGACGCCAACGGCTTCCTCGTCAACTCGTTCGCCGACACCGTCGCCGCCAAGTTCCCGATGTACCTGGTCCGCGGCCTGGGCGGCGTCCTGTACCTGGCCGGCGCGCTGGTGATGGTCTGGAACATGTGGATGACCATCCGCGCGCCCCAATCCGCCGCCGCAACCGCCACCGTTCCCGCGGAGTGAGACAATGACGAAAGACAACGACAAGATCCCGCCGGCGGACAAGGACCCCAAGGTCACGCAAGCCGGCGATCGCGGGGTGCCCAACGAGCTGCCGCACCACACGCGGCTGATCGACAAGCACGGCATCCTCGAGCGCAACGCGACGCTGCTTCTGGTGGCCTCGTTCCTGGTGGTCAGCATCGGCGGCATCGTCGAGATCGCGCCGCTGTTCTGGCTGGAGAACACGATCGAGGAGGTCGAGGGCGTGCGCCCCTACTCGCCGCTCGAACTGGCGGGGCGCGACATCTACGTGCGCGAGGGCTGCTACGTCTGCCACAGCCAGATGATCCGCCCGATGCGCGACGAGGTCGAGCGCTACGGGCATTACAGCCTGGCGGCCGAGTCGATGTACGACCACCCGTTCCAGTGGGGATCGAAGCGCACCGGGCCGGACCTGGCGCGCGTCGGCGGGCGGTATTCGGACGAGTGGCACGTGGACCACTTCGCCGATCCGCAGACCGTTGTGCCCGAAAGCGTGATGCCGAAATACGACTACCTGGCGCGCGCCCGGATCGACGGCGAGCACATCGACGAGCTGCTCGAGACCCACGCCATGGTCGGCGTGCCCTACACCGACGAGATGATCGCCAGTGCCAAGGCCGATTTCCGCGTGCAGGTCGATCCGATGGGCGACGTCGCCGGCCTGCTGGAACGCTATCCCGGCGCGCAGGTGCGCAACTTCGACGGCCAGCCCGACCTGACCGAGATGGACGCCCTGATCGCCTACCTGCAGATGCTCGGCACGCTGGTCGATTTCTCGACCTTCGTGGCCGATGCGAGCCGCTGAGGACGCCCCCATGCACGACACCTACACCATCCTGCGCGAATTCGCCGACAGCTGGGCGCTGCTGGCGCTGACGGCCGTCTTCGTCTTCGTCTGCGTCTGGGCGTACCGGCCCGGCTCGCGCGCGCTGCACGACGACGCGGCGCGGGCGATCTTCCGCGACGAGGCCCCGGCGCCACGCGTCGCGGGCTGCGCCCGGGCCTGCCCCGACTGCACCTGCGCGCCCTTCCAGGAGAAGCAGCCATGACCAAGCGCCGTATCGATCCCGTCACCGGCACGGAAACCACCGGCCACCAATGGGACGGCATCGAGGAGTTGAACAATCCGCTGCCGCGCTGGTGGCTGTGGACCTTCTACGCGACGATCCTGTTCTCGCTGGTCTACGTGATCCTGTATCCCGCCTGGCCGCTGGTGAACCGCGCCACCGACGGCGTGCTGGGCTGGTCGGCGCGCGACGACGTGGCGCGCGAGATCGCCGCGGTGGACGCCGCACAGTCCGAGATGCGAGCCTCGCTGGTCGGCACCGACCTTGCGGCGCTGGACCGCAACGAGGAGCTGCTGGCCTTCGCCACCAACGCGGGCGCGGCGGTGTTCCGCACGCATTGCTCGCAATGCCACGGCTCGGGCGCCGCGGGCGCGCTGGGCTATCCCAACCTGCTCGACGACGAATGGCTGTGGGGCGGCATGATCGAGGACATCGCCTATACCGTGCGCCACGGCATCCGCAACGAGGCCGACCCCGAGGCGCGCTGGTCGCAGATGCCCGGCTTCGGCGAGATCCTCGACCGCGACGAGATCGCCACGCTGGTCGACCACGTGCAGGCGCTGCCCGGCGGGCAGGACCCGCTGGCCGGCCCCGGCGGCGCGCTGTTCGACGCCAACTGCACCGCCTGCCACGGCGCCGACGCGCGCGGCAACCGCGACATGGGCGCGCCGAACCTGACCGACGCGATCTGGCTGTACGGCAATTCCGACGCGCAGCTGACCGAGGTGATCGCGCAAGGGCCGTTCGGCGTGATGCCGCCCTGGGGCACCCGCCTGCGCGAGGCCGAGGTGCGCGCCGTCGCGGCCTACGTGCACGGCCTGGGCGGGGGCGAGGTTCCGGCGGCGGATTCGTCCGCCGGCAGCCTGCCCGACACCGAAGCCACCGAATAGAGCCCGCAGCGTACCCTGTTCGCACCTCGACGCGACGGGCTCTTGCGGGGGCGGTCCTGGAGGAGGGATCGCCCCCGTTCTTTTTCCGGGGTCGCGGCATCGCGGCCGCGATTGATCCACGTCAAGGAGCCCGAGGGGCTGCCGCGCGACAAGACCCTCGCGAACAGGAAAGTCCGAATCGATGTCAGAGCAGTCCACCGACCTCTACGCGCCCCGCGTGCCGATCTTCCCCCGCCGCGTGTCCGGCCCGTTCCGGCGCCTCAAGTGGGGCATCATGCTGGTCACGCTGGCGATCTACTACCTGACGCCGTGGATCCGCTGGGACCGCGGCCCGAACCTGCCCGACCAGGCGGTGCTGGTGGATCTGGCGAACCGGCGCTTCTACTTCTTCTGGATCGAGATCTGGCCGCACGAGTTCTACTTCGTCGCGGGCCTGCTGATCATGGCCGGGCTGGGGCTGTTCCTGTTCACCGCCGCGCTGGGCCGGGTCTGGTGCGGCTATGCCTGCCCGCAGACCGTCTGGACCGACCTCTTCCTGGTGGTCGAGCGCTGGGTGCAGGGCGACCGCAACGCGCGGATGCGCCTGTACCAGTCGGCATGGACCGCGCGCAAATGGCGGCTGATGCTGACCACCTGGGGCATCTGGCTGCTGATCGCGATGGCGACCGGCGGCGCCTGGGTGTTCTACTTCACCGACGCGCCGACGCTGGCGCGCAACCTCGTGACGTTCGACGCGCCGCAGGTGGCGTACCTGACCATCGCGCTGCTGACCGCGACCACCTTCGTCTTCGGCGGCTTCATGCGCGAGCAGGTCTGCATCTACATGTGCCCCTGGCCGCGCATCCAGGCCGCGATGATGGACGAGGGCACGCTGACCGTCGCCTACCGCGACTGGCGGGGCGAGCCGCGGGGCAAGGGCCTCAAGCGGCGCGAGGCGGCCGAGGGGCTGCGCGTCACAGGCCCGCAGATCGGCGGCCGCGCGCCGCTGATCCCGATGCCGGGTCTGGCCAACACCACCACCGCGAAACGCCAGGTCTCGGAGGGCGAGGACACGCGCCCGCCGGGCGACTGCATCGATTGCAACGCCTGCGTCAACGTCTGCCCGATGGGCATCGACATCCGCGACGGCCAGCAGATGGCCTGCATCACCTGCGCGCTGTGCATCGACGCCTGCGACCAGGTGATGGAGAAGACCGGCCGCCCGCGCGGGCTGATCGACTACGTGGCGCTGTCCGACGCCCCGCGCGAGGCCGCCGGCGGCGATCCGATCCCCGCCTGGAAGCACGCCGTGCGGCCGCGCAACATCGCGTATTTCGCGCTGTGGGCCGGGATCGGCCTGCTGCTGGTCTTCGCGCTGTTCATCCGGCCCGACATCGAGATGACCGTCGCGCCGATCCGCAACCCCACCTTCGTGACGCTCGCCGACGGCAGCGTGCGCAACGCCTACGACGTGCGGCTGCTCAACAAGCACGGCGACGACCGGGCCTTCCTGCTGGCGCCCTCGCTCGAGACCGACGCGCAGGCCGAGATGGAAATCGAGGGCCATCGCGGCAGCGTCGTGCCGGTGCCCGCCGACACCATGACCCGTGTGCGCGTCTACCTGACCGCCGAGCCGGGAACCGACCTCGCTACCGAGGCGGCAAGCCCGGTGCGGATCTGGGTCCAGGACATGGCGAGCGGCGAGCGCGCGCATGTGGACACCACCTTCAACGGAAGCGAAAACCGATGACCGAACTGACCGGACGCCATGTCGCCACGCTCTTCGTCGGGGGCTTCAGCATCATCATCGCGGTGAACGCGGCGCTGGCCGTCAACGCGGTGCGCAGCTTTCCCGGCCTCGAAGTGCCGAATTCCTACGTCGCCAGCCAGTCGTTCCAGGCGCGGCTGGAGGCGCAGCAGGCGCTGGGCTGGACCGCGACGGCCGGCTACGAAGCGGGCCGCCTGTCGGTGGCGATTTCCGACGCGGACGGCCGGCCCGTCGCGCCCGAAGACCTGAGCGTGCATGTCGGCCGCCCGACCGAGGCGAAGGACGACCACGACCTGGCGCTGGTGGAGGGTATCGCGCGGATCGACCTCGCGCCCGGGTCGTGGCGCGTCGACATCGCCGCGACCGCGCCCGACGGCACGGCCTTCCAGAAGGCCATCGTCCTGACGGTGCCGCGATGAGCGCCGCCTGCCCCGCCTGCTCGGCGCTGCCGCAGGCCGAGCCGGTCTCGGACGGCCGGCCGACGCACCTGCTGCACCTGCCCGACATCCATTGCGGCGCCTGCATCACCTCCGTGGAATCCGCCTTGGGCGCGGTGCCGGGGGTGGAATCGGCGCGCGTGAACCTGACGCTGAAGCGCGTGGCCGTCACCGCGCCCGCGCTGGCCACCGCGCCGCTGATCGCGGCGCTTGCCGCCGCGGGCCACCGGGCCGAGCGGCTGGATCCAGGCCGGCTGGGCCCCGAGGACACGCAATCGCGCGAGCTGCTGACCCGGATCGGCGTCGCGGGTTTCGCCATGATGAACGTCATGCTGCTGTCGATCGCGGTCTGGAGCGGGGCGGCGGGCGTGACCGCGCAGGTGTTCCACCTGATCTCGGCCAGCATCACGATCCCGGCGGTGGCCTTCGCCGGGCAGCCGTTCTTCCGCTCGGCGCTGGGGGTGCTGCGCAAGGGCCGGACCAACATGGACGTGCCGATCTCGATCGCGATCGTGCTGGCGACGGCGGCGTCGATGGCCAGCGCGCTGGGGCTGAACCACCGCGCGGGCTGGTTCGACGCGGCGCTGGCGCTGACCTTCTTCCTGCTGATCGGACGCTTCCTGGAACGCCGCGGCCGCGCCGCCGCGCGGTCCGCCGCGGCCGAGCTGGCCGCGCTCGAGGCACCGCAGGCGCTGCGGCTGGATGGCGAGGCCGAGACCGTCGTCGCGGCCGAGGCGCTGGTGCCGGGCGACCTGATCCGCGTGCGCCCGGGCGACCGGCTGCCCGCCGACGGCACCATCGTGTCGGGGCGCACCGATCTGGACCGCGCCGTGCTGACCGGCGAAAGCGCGCCCGAGGCCGCCGGCCCCGGCGACCAGGTGACCGCCGGCGAGACCTCGTTGACCGGGCTGCTGACGGTGCGGGTGGACCGCGCCGGGCGCGATACGACGCTGGCCCGCATGGCCGAGATCGTGGCCACGGCCGAGACCCAGCGCAGCCGCTACACCGGCATCGCCGACCGCGCGGCGAAGCTTTACGCGCCGGTGGTGCACCTGCTGGGGGCCGTGACCTTCGCGGCCTGGCTGGCGATGACCGGCGACGGGTGGCTGAGCCTCGACATCGCGATCTCGGTGCTGGTGATCACCTGTCCCTGCGCGCTGGCGCTGGCGGTGCCGGCGGTGTCGACCGTGGCGACGGGCCGGTTGTTCCGGCAGGGCATCCTGGTGAAATCGCAGACCGCGCTCGAACGCCTGTCCGAGATTGACCTGGTGGCGATCGACAAGACCGGCACGCTGACCAGCGGCACGCCGGTGCTGGGCGCGGGCGTTTCCGATGACGCGCTGGCCGTGGCCGCCGGGCTGGCGGCGGGGTCGTCGCACCCGGTGTCGCGCGCCATCGCGCGCGCCGCCGAGGCGCGTGGCATCGCGCCCGCCCCGGTCGAGGCGCTGCACGAGCACAGCGGCGACGGCGTCGAGGGGCTTTGGGAGGGCCGCACGGTCCGGCTGGGCCGCGCGGCGTGGCTGGGGCTGGACGACGCCGGCACCTGCCTGCAGATCGAAGGCCGCGCGCCGGTGGTGCTGCCGATCGAGGAGAGCCTCGACCCGTCCGCAGGCGCGTTGGTGCGCGACATCCGCGCCACGGGGCGCGAGGTCGCGCTGCTGTCGGGCGACACGGCGCAGGCGGTGGCGCCGGTCGCCGAAAGCCTCGGGATCACCCGCGCGCTGAGCCGCCTGCGCCCCGCCGACAAGGTCGCCTGGGTCGAGCACGAGACCGGGGCCGGCCACCGCGTGCTGATGGTCGGCGACGGGCTGAACGACACCGGCTGCCTTGCCGTGGCGCATGCCAGCATCGCGCCGGGATCGGCGCTGGATGCCGCGCGCAACGCGGCCGACGTGGTGCTGCTGTCGTCGGGCCTGTCGGGGGCCGCGCTGGCGCTGGCCACGGCCGCCCGCGCGGTGGCGCGGATGCGGCAGAACATCGGCATCGCGATCGCCTACAACGCGCTGGCCGTGCCGCTGGCGATGGCGGGCCACGTCACGCCGTTCTGGGCGGCGCTGGCGATGTCGGGCTCGTCGCTGGTGGTCACGCTCAACGCGGTGAGGCGCTACACATGAACATCCTCGTCATCCTCATCCCGGTGTCGCTGCTGATGGGCCTCGCGGGGCTGGCGACCTTCGTGTGGACGATCCGGTCGGGGCAGTACGACGACCCGGCCGGCGACCAGGCGCGCGCGCTGTCGCCGCAGAACGACGACGCGCCGCGGCCGCGCTAGGTCACAGCGCGACGATGTGGTTGTCCCAGGCGACGTTCTGCCGCGACAGCGGCGCCGGTCCCCCTGCTCCGACCGCGATGAGCCCGCCCAGCCCGTCGCTGGCGAGATAGCCCGCGGCGTGCGGTGCCAGCCCGCAGACATCAGCGCGCGACACGACCCCGAGGAAGTCGCCCGCGTCCGAGAACCGGTGCATCCGCCCGCCGCGGGGCGAGGTGATCGCCAGCTCGGCCCCCGCGCCGTCGAAGGCGACGCTGCCGGCATAGCCGTCCATCGCCAATTCGTCCGCCAGCGGGGCCTGGGCGAGGATCGGCGCGCCGCCGCGCCGGTGCAGGCCCAGCAGCGGGGTCGCGGCGCCGGGCGGGCCCTCCCACTGCATGGCGAACCCGACGAGGCCGTCGGCGCGCACCGCGAGGTGGCGGATCGAGTTGCGGTGCAGCGCGGCCTCGAGCGCGACCGTATCGAGCAGCGTGCCGTCGGTGCCAAGGTAGCACAGGTTGGGACGCATCGAGTCGACGTTGAGCTTGGTCCGGTCGGTCGGGTCGGTGGCGATGCCGCCGTTGGCGACGACCAGCGTTTCGCCGTCGGGCATCAGCCGCAGGTCATGCGGGCCGATGCCGCCCGAGGGCATCTCGGCGATGCGGGCATAGCCGGCCGCCGCGTCCCAGATACCGATGACGCCGTCGCTGGTGTCGCTGGCCTGCTCGCTGGTGAACAGCAGCGCGCCGCCCTGGGCGAAGACTCCGTGGCCGTTGAACTGGCGGTTGTCGGGTGGCGTAAGCGTCCGGGTGACGGCACCGCGCGCGCAGTCGATGACCAGCGCGTAGGCGCCCGGACGGCGGGCGAAGGCGACGGCCTCGGCCCGGCTGGGATGGCCAGCGCCGGCATGGCCGCGCGCGGGCAGCGGTACGCGGAAGGTGACGGCGCCCGCTTCGTCGAGACCGTAGAGCGCGAAGCCGCCGCCTGCGTCGCGCGCGGCGGCGATGTAGGACGGATCGCCGGCGGCCGCCCAGCCGAGACGGGGGGCCGCGCC
>NZ_JBELMH010000067.1:0-19840 GCF_042096055.1 Citreimonas sp.
CATCCGCCCGCGTGCGGCAGGTGGCGATGCCGTCCTCGTCCACGTCGTCGACGATGACCTGCTGCAGCGTGCCCACCTTGGCCGCCAGCTTCGCCTCGGAAATCGCATGCGCCTTTTCCATGAAGCGCTCCCAGCGCTCCTGCTTGACCTCGTCGGCGACGTGATCGGGCAGCACGTTCGACCGCGCGCCGGCGACGTCCTCGTACTGGAAGCAGCCCACGCGATCCAGCTGCGCCTCGTCGAGCCAGTCGAGCAGGGTCTGGAACTCGTCCTCGGTCTCGCCCGGATAGCCCACGATGAAGGTCGAGCGCAGGGCGATCCCCGGGCACGCGGCTCGCCAGGCGGCGATCTCGTCCAGCGTGCGTTCCGCCGCCGCCGGGCGCGCCATGCGGCGCAGCGTGTCGGGGTGCGCGTGCTGGAACGGGATGTCGAGATAGGGCAGCACGCCCGCCTCCATCCCCTGCGCCATCATCGGGATCAGGTCGCGCACATGCGGATAGGGATAGACGTAGTGCATCCGCACCCAGGCCCCCAGCGTGCCAAGATCGCGCGCCAGGTCGAGGAACGGGAACTTCGCCGCGCGGTCCTTCCAGTCGGTGCCGTAGGCGCTGGTGTCCTGCGAGATCACCAGCAGCTCGCGCACCCCGGCCTCGACCAGCTTCTCGGCCTCGCGCATCACCGCCTTGTGCGGGCGGCTGACCAGTTTCCCGCGCATGTCGGGGATGATGCAGAACTTGCACTTGTGGTTACAGCCCTCGGCGATCTTGAGATAGCTGTAGTGCCGCGGCGTGAGGCTGACGTTCTGCGCCGGCAGCAGGTCGATGAACGGATCCGGCTTGGGCGGCACCGCCACGTGCACCGCGTCCAGCACCTGCTCGTACTGGTGGGGGCCGGTCACCGCCAGCACCTTGGGATGCGCGCCGGTGATGTAGTCGGGCTCGGCGCCCAGGCAGCCGGTGACGATCACGCGGCCGTTCTCGGCCAGCGCCTCGCCGATCGCGTCCAGACTTTCCGCCTTGGCCGAATCGAGGAAGCCGCAGGTGTTCACGATCACCGCATCGGCGCCGGAATAGTCCGCCGAGATGCCGTACCCTTCGGCCCGCAGGCGCGTGAGGATGCGCTCGGAGTCGACCAGCGCCTTGGGACAGCCGAGGCTGACCATGCCGATGGTGGGTTGGCCGGGGCGGCGCGTCTCGGTCAGCCGCGCGCGCGACAGGTCCGGGCGAAGATCGGGGGGATTCTGCATGGCTGGCCTATAGCCGCAACGCCGCGCCCGTGAAAGGGCGTCGTGCGCGGGCACCCCCCGCCGGTCGCCGTTTCGTGACCGACGCGCGTCGCGCCTCGTTCGGAACAGGGCGCCGCGTTGTCTGTTGGCCGTCTGAACGGAAGGAAATAGAGAGGAGATTGACATGAAGACGCCCAACGCATTCCTGCGCGGCACCGCCATCGCCGCGCTATTCGCGATCCCCTTCGCGACAGGACCCGCCTTCGCGCAGACGGAACAGACCCAGACCGGCCAGATCGCGCAGAACCAGACGCAGGCCGACGCCGCGGCCGAGGCCGAGGACGGCACGACCGCTGCCGGTGACGGCACCGCCCAGTCGATGGACGGCTCTGACGGGGCCGATGGCCAGCAGCCCGACGCCGTCGTTGCAACCGTCGGCGGCACCGAGATCCGCGGCTCGGATCTGATGAGCGCGATCGGCGCGCTGCCGCCGCAGATGCAGCAGCAGCCGCCGCAGATGCTCATCCCGATGGCGCTGGAACAGCTGATCCTGCGTGAACTGGTGCTCGCCGAGGCGCGCAGCCAGAACCTTCAGGACGATCCCGAGGTGATCGCGCTGGTCGAACGCGAGGCCCAGACCACCGAAGACAATGCACTGGTCCAGATCTGGCTGCAGCGCGAGATGGAAGGCGCGGTGACCGACGAGGCGGTCCAGCAGACCTATGACCAGGCGGTCGCCGAAGGGCAGCAGAACCTGCCGCCGCTGGCGCAGGTCCGTCCGCAGATCGAGCAATTCCTGCGTCAGCAGGCCATGCAGGACATCCAGACCCGCCTGCGCGAGGGTGCCGACGTGGTGTTCTATGATCCGACGGGCAACCCGATCGATCCCCAGACCGGCGGCCAGGGCCAGACCGGCACTACCGGCGGCGCGACCGACTCCGGCTCGACCGGCGGCACCACCGGCTCGGACACGTCGGGCTCGACCGATGACGCGTCCGGCAGCGACACCGGCACCGACGACAGCTCGGACGACATGGGCACCGAAGGCTCCGACGACAGCGGCTCCGACGACTCCACCGACGGGCAGTCGGACAACAACTGAGCCGACGCGCACGCGTCAGCCCGGACTTTAACGCAGCCCGCCGCGTTCCCGCGCGGCGGGCTGTTGCCTTTGCCGTTGGCGGCGCTCCCAGTTTCCGGCCGCTCGCAGCGCCATGACCCGCCCCCGGTCCGGCTTCGCACGTCCCGTCTCACGGCTTGTTCGTTGACGAATGGTAAATCCGTCTCTGCAAGCCATTGATTTTACTAGGGCGAAGTCGTGTCCCATCGTGGGACACCCCGCACCGCACCCCGATTTTTGCCGCTGGACCCCGCATCGGCGCGGCCCTACCGTGACGCCATGCTGGCCTACGCCGTCAAACGCCTGATCTCGCTCGCGATCAGCCTGCTGGTCGCCTCGGCGGTCATTTTCGCGGTGGTCGAGATCGCCCCCGGCGACCCCGCCCGCTTCATGCTGGGGATCAACGCCCAGCCCGACACCGTCGCCGCCCTGCGCGCCGAACTGGGCCTCGACGTGCCCAAATGGCAGCGATACCTCGACTGGCTGGGCGGCATGGCCGTGGGCGATTTCGGCACCTCCTACACCTACCGCACCCCGGTGGCGCAGATGGTCGCCGACCGGCTCTGGGTCTCGCTGCCGCTGGCGCTCTATGCCCTTGCCCTCTCGACCGCGATCGCCTTTCCCGCCGCGCTGATCGCCGCCGCCCGCCGCGGCCGCGGCCCCGACGTGGCGGTGATGGGCGCCACCCAGCTAGGCGTCGCAGTGCCGAACTTCTGGTTCGCCATGCTGCTGGTGCTTCTTTTCGCGATCAACCTCGGCTGGTTCAGCGCCGGCGGTTTCCCGGGCTGGGACGACCCGCTGGCGGCGATCAAGGCGCTGACCCTGCCGGCCATCGCGCTGGCCTTGCCGCAGGCCGCGATCCTCGCGCGGGTCATGCGCTCGGCCCTGATCGACGTGCTGGGCGAGGATTTCATCCGCACCGCCCGCGCGAAGGGCCTGACGATGCCACAGGCCCTGTGGCGTCACGGGGTCCGCAACGCGCTGATCCCGGTGCTGACCATCCTCGGCCTGCAATTCGCCTTCCTGCTCGCGGGCGCGATCATCATCGAGCAGGTGTTCTACCTGCCCGGCCTCGGGCGACTGATCTTCCAGGCGATCACCCAGCGCGACCTGATCGTGGTTGAATCCGTGGTCATGCTGCTGGTTTTTGCCGTCATCGTCGTGAACTTCGCCGTCGACCTCGCCTACGTCGCCGTCGACCCGCGCCTGAGGCGCCGGGCATGAGCCGCGGCCTGATTGCCGGCGCCGCGCTGACCGCGCTGTTCGTGGCCGCAGCGGGGCTGTCGTTCCTCTGGACCCCGGGCGACGTCGAGGCGATGAACATCGCCGCCCGCCTGCAAGGGCCCTCGGCCGAGCACTGGCTGGGCACCGATCATTTCGGCCGCGACATGCTGAGCATGATCATGGTCGGCGCGCGCACCTCGATCGCGGTGGCGCTGGTCGCCGTGGGCATCGGCATGGGGATCGGCGTGCCGCTGGGCCTGACCGCTGCTGCCAACCGCGGCGGCTGGCTGGACGAGGTCATCTCGCGCGGCTCGGACCTAGTCTTCGCCTTCCCGTCGCTGGTCATCGCGATCCTGATCACCGCGATCTTCGGCCCCGGCGCCGTCAACGCGATCCTCGCCATCGGGATTTTCAACATCCCCGTCTTTGCCCGCCTTACGCGCGGGGCGGCGATAGCGCTGTGGAGCCGCGAGTTCATCATGGCCGCCCGCGTCGCCGGCAAGCGCGGCCCCCGCATCAGCGTCGAGCACGTGCTGCCCAACCTCGCGAACCTGCTGATCGTGCAGGGCACGATCCAGTTCAGCCTGGGCATCCTGGCCGAGGCGGGCCTCAGCTATGTCGGGCTGGGCGCGCAGCCGCCCGTTCCCAGCTGGGGCCGCATGCTGGCCGACGCGCAGACGATGGTCAGCCTGGCGCCGCACGTGGCGATCATCCCGGGCCTCGCCATCGTGCTGATGGTCCTCGGCCTGAACCTGCTGGGCGACGGGCTGCGCGACCGGCTGGACCCGCGACTGAACGCGGTGCGCGCATGAGCGACACTACGACTTCTTCTGCTGTCAAATACCCCGGGGAGGACGAGGGCCAGCGCCCCTCGCAGCCGATGCCGGAGCATGGCGCGCCGCTGCTCGAGCTTCGGGACCTAAGTGTAATCCTCGCCGGCAGGCCGGTCCTGTCCGAGGTCGGCCTTGCCATCGCGCCGGGCGAGATCGTCGCGCTGACGGGCGAGTCCGGGTCGGGCAAGACGATGACCGCGCTGGCGACGATGGGCCTGCTGCCGCAGGGCGCGCGTGTCTCGGGCGCGGTGCGTCTGGCCGGGCGCGATCTGCTGGCACTGGACGACCGCGCCATGTGCAAGGTCCGCGGCGCCGAGATCGGGATGATCTTCCAAGAGCCGATGACCGCGCTGAACCCCGTGCGCACCATCGGCGACCAGGTGGCCGAAACGATCCGCATCCACGCGCCCGGCACCCCGCGCGACGCGGTCCGCGCCCGCGCGGCCGAGACGCTGGCCCGCGTCGGCCTGCCGCCCGAGCGCATGCCGCCCGGGCGTTACCCGCACGAGCTGTCGGGCGGGCAGCGGCAGCGCGTGGGCATCGCCATGGCAATCGCGCTGCGCCCCGCCCTGCTGATCGCGGACGAGCCGACCACCGCGCTGGACGTGACCACGCAGGCGCGCATCCTCGGACTGCTGCGCCGGCTGGTGCAGGAGGACGGCATGGCGCTGATGATGATCACGCACGACCTGGCTGTCGTGGCCGACATGGCCGACCGCATCGCCGTGATGACCGAGGGCCGCATCGTCGAGGACGCGCCCGCAAACCGGCTGTTCCGCGAGATGCGCCACCCCTACACGCGCGCGCTGTTCGAGGCGTCGCGCCACCGGGCCAGCCTGCCGCCGCGCCCGCCCGGCGCGCCACTGCTTCAGGTGCGCGATGCGCGGCGCAGCTATGCCCTGCCGCGGGCGCGCCTTCTGGGACCGGCGCCGCGCTTCGAGGCCGTGCGCGGCGTCAGCTTCGACATCCGCGCGGGCGAGCGTGTCGGGCTGGTCGGCGAATCCGGCTGCGGCAAGTCCACGCTGGCGCGCGCGATCCTGGGTCTTGAGCCACTGCAGAGCGGCGCGATCACGCTGGGTGGAGCCGATGTGGCGACGGACGCCACGGCGCGGCGCCGGATGCAGGTGGTCTTCCAGGACCCCTATGCCAGCTTCAACCCCCGCCACCGGGTGCGCCGCCTGATCACTGAGCCGTTCCACCTGCTCGACGATCCGCCCAAGGGCGCCGCGCGCGATGACGCCGTGGCCGAGGCGCTGGACGCTGTGGGCCTCGACCCCTCGGTCGCCGACCGGACGATCCACGCCTTCTCCGGCGGCCAGCGCCAGCGGCTGGCGATCGCGCGGGCGCTGATCATCCGGCCCGACCTGCTGATCTTCGATGAGGCGGTGTCGGCGCTGGACGTGCGCGTGCGGGCACGGATCCTGGACCTCGTGGCAGATCTGAGCACGCGGTTCGGGCTGGCTTACCTCTTCATCAGCCACGACCTGAGCGTGGTGCGGGGGATCACCGACCGGGTGATGGTCATGCAGGCCGGCGAGATCGTCGAGCATGGCCCCACGGACACCGTCTTCGACACGCCGCGCCACGCCTACACGCAGACCCTGATGGCTGCGGCGCCACGCCTGCCCGAGATCGGAACGGACGCGCCCGTCGGGTGACGCGGGGCGGACAGCCCAAACGCAAACGGCGCCCCGCGGGCGCCGTCCGTGTCGATGCGATGTTTCAGTCCTTCAGGCGCGGCCGTAGGCCTCGGCGATGGCGATCTGCAGCGCCTGGTCGGGCGTCTTGTCGGTCCAGCACATCAGCTGGAACGCGGGGTAGTACCGCTCGGCGTTGGCGACGGCGACGGTGATCATGCGGTCGATCTGGTCGGCCGAGGCGACGGTGTCGCGCGACAGCAGCAGCCCGTACTTGAACACCATCAGCTGTTCCTTGCCCCAGTAGCTGAAGCTGCCGGCCCAGCACTGGTCGTTGATCGCGTTCAGGCCTTCATGCAGCACCGCCATCCGGTCGAGCGGCGGCTCCATCTCGAAGGTGCAGACGATCCGCAGCATGTCGTCGTGGTCCGACCAGGCGAGCGTGATCGAATAGGTGCGCCACTGGCCTTCGACGGCCATGGCGATCTGGTCCTCGCCGATGCGGTCGAATTCCCAGTCGTGATGCTCGGCCAGGTGTTCGACGATGTCGATCGGGTGCAGGTCTTCGCTTGCGAAATGCTCGGACAGGGCCATGCCGCTACCTCGTTGGTTGGTGCGCCGGGTGCTTTGCGCCCCAGCGCTCGGTGCCTGTTCAAGGACCTGCGGGCGGTGCCCCGGCCCTTACCACATATGGTGCCTGTGTCGGCCGGGCCCTGTAAAGCGAAATAACGGTGACAGCCGCAATAAGTTGTGGACGATCAAGCCGCCTTCGCAGGATGTGGGTAGGCTGATCAGGTGCGAGGCAGATCAGGAGACGTAGTCCGTCCCGAAGCACGTCTGCGCCACCTCGGTCGCGCGGTCCAGAGTGGTCACCGTGAAGCGCTGTGCGGCGAGAACCGTACCGTCGGCGCCCAGCACGCGGAAGGTCCAGCGGCCGTCGACGGCCTCGTATGGATATTCGAACGTGAAGAGGTTGAGCGACGGGTTGGCGGGCACGTAGTCCCAGATCTGCCGTGTCACACCGTTGCGGCCCATCGGCGGGTGCGTGACCTCGATGCGCGCGGCCAGCAGCGCGGGCGTCATGCCGCTGGTGCGGATGCCGAAGCTGATGCCGGGCTCGGCCGGGACGACGTCGGTCACCACGTCGAAGGCGCGGCCCTGCGGGATGACATTGACGACGCCGCTTTCGGTGTCTGGCGCAAGCCGCTGGCCTTCTGTGTCGATGGCGCAGATCACGCCGTATTCCTCGAAGGTCAGCCCGTAGTCGATGTCGCCCTGCGCCGGAACGACATCGCCGCCCGCGGCACAGACCGGGGCGGCGAGAGACAGGGCAAGAAGGGCGAAGGCGGCCCGCATCAGCCGAGGGCTGCGGCCTTCACGTCCTCGTCGATATAAGGGACGTACTGGGCGAAGTTGTCCGCGAACATCTGCACCAGTTTTTCCGCCTGCGCGTCGTAGGCGGCCTTGTCGTCCCAGGTCTTGCGCGGGTCGAGCAGCAGGTCGGGCACGCCCTCGACCGACACCGGCACCTCGAACCCGAAATTCGGGTCCTTGCGGAAGTCGGCGTCGTTGAGTTCGCCGCTGAGCGCCGCGGTCAGCAGCGCGCGCGTCGCCTTGATCGGCATGCGCTGGCCGGTGCCGTAGGCGCCGCCGGTCCAGCCGGTGTTGACCAGCCAGCAGGTGGCGCCGTGCTTGGCAATCTTGTCGCGCAGCAGGTTGCCGTAGACTTCCGGCCGCCGCGGCATGAAGGGCGCGCCGAAGCAGGTGCTGAACGTCGGCTGCGGTTCGGTCACGCCACGCTCGGTCCCGGCGACCTTGGCGGTGAAGCCCGACAGGAAGTGGTACATCGCCTGCGCGGGGGTTAGCCGCGCGATCGGTGGCAGCACCCCGAAGGCGTCGCAGGTCAGCATGATGATGTTCTTCGGGTGCCCGCCGAGCGCCGTCTTGGACGCGTTGCTGATGTAGTGCAGCGGGTAGGCGCAGCGCATGTTCGCCGTCAGGCTGTCGTCGTCGAAGTCGAGATCGAAGGTCTCCTCGTCGAAGACCATGTTCTCGATCACCGTCGCGAACTTCTCGGTCGTGGCGTAGATCTCGGGCTCGGCCTCGGGCGAGAGGTTGATCGTCTTGGCGTAGCAGCCGCCCTCGAAGTTGAAGGTGCCGCGATCGGACCAGCCATGCTCGTCGTCGCCGATCAGCGTGCGCGCGGGATCGGCCGACAGCGTCGTCTTGCCGGTGCCCGACAGGCCGAAGAACACGGCCGTGTCGACCGGGTTGCCGGTCGCGTGGTTGGCCGAGCAGTGCATCGGCATGATGCCTTTTTCCGGCAGGATGTAGTTCAGCAGCGTGAAGACCGACTTCTTGTTCTCGCCGGCGTACTCGGTGTTGGCGATCAGGATCATCTTCTTGTCGAAGTTCATCGAGATCACGGTTTCCGAGCGGCAGTCGTGCTTGGCCGGCGTGGCCTTGAAGCTGGGGCAGTTGATGATCGTCCAGTCGGCGACGAAGCTGTCCAGGTCCTCGCGGTCGGGGCGGCGCAGCATGTGGCGGATGAACAGCCCGTGCCACGCCAGCTCCGTGATCACGCGTACGTCGATGGCGTTCGCGGGATCGGCGCCGCCGATCAGGTCCTGCACGAAGTAGTCGCGGCCCTTCATGTGCTCGAGCATGTCGGCCAGAAGCGCGTCGAAGCCCTCGGGGCTCTGGGCCGCGTTGTTCTCCCACCAGATGCTGTCGGCGACGCTGTCGGTCTTGACGACGTGCTTGTCCTTCGGCGACCGGCCGGTGAACGTGCCGGTGGTCACGAGGAACGCGCCGCCCTTGCCGAGGCGGCCTTCGCCGTGGGCCAGCGCCTGCTCGATCAGAGCGGGCTCCATCAGGTTGTAGTGGACCGCTCCCAGCCCCGTGATGCCCTGATCCTCGAGCCGGAAATTCGGGTTCACCCGTCCTGATGTCATGCTACCGCTCCCTTCGCCGCGCCGGTCGGCGCATTGGCCACGAACCTGGCGTCACTTTCACGACAGACAGCGCCGCGCGCTGGCCAAGTGTTCCTTAGCACGGGCTTTTCCGGGGTGAACAGGACGCAAACACACGGTTAGCGCAACCAACGCGGGTTTAGCGTTAGCAGCCGCAAAAGGGGTGAGGCATTTTAGTCATTCGTTTGGGAAATTGCGGCCACGATGCGGAAGGCTCGGGGCCTGATTCGGTGTTTGGGATTGTTGTAAAGGGAAAACCCACACATACTGGACAAAAATTATTGGCAACGAGAGCAGAATAGGAAAACCCTTATGTCGAAGATCGCCCTTGTGGACGATGACAGGAACATCCTGACATCCGTGTCCATGACGCTCGAGGCCGAAGGCTTCGAGGTCGAGACCTATCACGACGGTCAGGCCGCGCTGGACGCCTTCAACAAGAAGATGCCCGACATGGCGGTATTCGACATCAAGATGCCCCGCATGGACGGCATGGACCTGCTGCAGCGCGTGCGCCAGAAATCGCAGATGCCGGTGATCTTCCTGACCTCGAAGGACGACGAGATCGACGAGGTGCTGGGCCTGCGGATGGGCGCCGACGACTACGTCAAGAAGCCGTTCAGCCAGCGTCTGCTGGTCGAGCGGATCCGCGCCCTGCTGCGCCGGCAGGAGGCCGTCGCCGCCGACGAGACCGGCGAGAGCGAAGAGGCCAAGCTGATGGTCCGCGGCGCGCTGACCATGGACCCGCTGCGCCACGCGGTGACGTGGAAGGAACGCGACGTGTCGCTGACCGTGACCGAGTTCCTGCTGCTGCAGGCGCTGGCTCAGCGGCCCGGCTTCGTCAAGTCGCGCGACCAGCTGATGGACGTGGCCTACGACGACCAGGTCTACGTCGACGACCGGACCATCGACAGCCACATCAAGCGCCTGCGCAAGAAGATGCGCGCGGTCGATCCGGATTTCTCGGCGATCGAGACGCTGTACGGCATCGGGTACCGCTACAACGAAGAGTGATCCATGGCCTTGGCCGAGCAAATCCACACGGGGGACGATAGACGGGCTCGGCGGGACGCCGAAATCGTGCTTGGCGACGACTGGATCGCGCCCGACACCACGGTCGAGAAAGAGTTGCGCGACACCCGCGCGCGCCGTTCGCGGCTGACGCTCAACCGCTCGCCGCTGACGCGCAAGATCATCACGTTCAACCTGATCGCGCTGAACATCCTGGCGGCGGGCATCCTGTGGCTCGACGGATCGCGCGACTCGCTTGCGGTGCAGAAGGTGAACGCGCTGCAGACCGAGGTGACGCTGGTCGCTTCGGTAATCGAGGCCGCGCTGCCAGGTGGCGCGACGGTGCTGGCGGACCCGGAAGGTTTCCAGCCCGCCACCATCCTCGACCGCCTTGGCCTGCGCGAAGGCTCGGAGGTGCTGGTCTACAACGCCGAACAGGCGCTGGTCGCCGAGGCGACCGGGACCGCCCAGCCGCTCGTGCCGGTGACCGAGGGCGAGGGGCAGCCGACGCTGATCTCCGACTTCCTCGACCGCGTCTGGAAAATGGCGGACGGTGCGTTCTCGTGGTTCGCGCCTCAGCCGGTCTACGTGCTCGAGGATCGCCTGCGCCTGATGCTCGAGGACGGCGATCCCACCGTCACGCGGGTCGAGGCCGCCGGCACCGCCGGCGGGGCACGGTATTACGCCTTCAGCCCGATCCGGAAGGACGGCGCGTTTCTGGGCAGCGTCGCGCTGGTATCGCCCGCGCACGAGATCGACGCCGCCGTCAGCGCCGAGCGCGAGCGTGTCCTGCAGATGTTCGTGGTCGCGACGCTGGTGTCGATCGGGCTCAGCCTCGTGCTCGCCTCGACCATCGCCAATCCGATCTCGGACCTGGCCGACGCCGCCGAGATCGGCCGCGACCGCAACCGCCGGGCGCGCACGCCGGGCCGCATCCGCATTCCCGACCTGACCGCGCGCCCGGACGAGATCGGGCGCCTGTCGGGCGCGTTGCGCGGCATGGTCTCGGCGCTCTACGACCGGATCGACGGGAACGAGCAGTTCGCCGCGGACGTGGCACACGAGATCAAGAACCCGCTGGCCAGCCTGCGTTCGGCCGTGGGTTCGCTGCGCATGGTCAAGAAGGAGGAGCATCGCAGCCGCCTGCTGGACGTGATCGAGCATGACGTGCGCCGCCTCGACCGGCTGGTCAGCGACATCTCGAATGCATCGCGCCTGGATGCCGAACTGGTCAAGGAGGAGGAGCAGGAGTTCAACCTGCTCGAGATGCTGGGCAACATCACCGATTTCCTCGGCCATGACGCCGAGACGAAGGGGATCGAGTTCATCACCGACCTGCCGCCGCGTCCCATCGCGATCCAGGGGCTCGAGGCGCGGCTGGCGCAGGTCTTCGTCAACCTGATCTCGAACGCGATCAGCTTCTGCGAGGACGGCGACGCGATCCGCGTCTGGGTCCGCCGGCGCGAGAACCGCGTGCTGGTTGTGGTCGAGGATACAGGCCCCGGCATCCCCGAGGACAGCCTGACCAAGATCTTCAAGCGCTTCTACACCTCGCGCCCGCAGGCCGAGTTCGGCAACAACTCGGGCCTTGGCCTGGCGATCTCGAAGCAGATCGTCGAGGCGCATGGCGGCGTGATCTGGGCCGAGAACATCCGCCCGACCGAGGCCGACATCACATCGGAGCCGCTGGGCGCGCGCTTCGTCGTCGGCCTGCCGCTGTGACGATGGACCCGCAGCCCGCCACCCTTCATGCCAGCGCCGTCGCCCTGAACGGCCGAGGCCTGCTGATCCGGGGCGCATCGGGCAGCGGCAAGTCCGGTCTCGCGCTTCAATTGATGGCCCTGGGCGTGAGCCTCGTATCCGACGACCGCACCGTCGTCAGCCGTGCGGGCGCGCAGGTGCACCTGAACGCGCCCGACACGATCCGCGGTCGGATCGAGGCGCGCGGCGTCGGCATCCTGAACGCCGAGGCTGTCCGCGACGCCACGCTGGTTGCGGTGGTCGATCTGGACACCCCCGAGACCGAGCGCCTGCCGCCGCATCGCGTGACGGATATCCTCGGGGTTGCCGTTGCGCTCATTCACAACTGCGCGCATGCCTCTTTTCCCGCGGCGCTTCGCCAATATCTGAACGCCGGAAGGGAAACATGAACATGGCGGTTCAGGACAAGATGCGTGTCGTGCTGGTCACCGGCCCCTCGGGCGCCGGGCGGGCGACCGCGATCAACGCGCTCGAGGATTTCGGCTACGAGGCGATCGACAACATTCCGCTGACGCTGATCCCGCGGCTGGTCGAGGGCCCGTTCCAGCCGCTGCGGCCGCTTGCCCTGGGCATCGATACGCGCAACCGCGATTTCAGCGCCAAGGGCGTGCTGGACCTGCAGCGCATGCTGTCGGCGGCGCCGGGGGTGAAGGTCGACCTGCTCTATCTCGACTGCGACGCGGACGTGCTGGAACGGCGTTATTCCGAGACGCGCCGTCGCCATCCGATGGCGCCCGAGGGCACGCCGCGCGACGGCATCCTGCGCGAATTCGCGCTGTTCGAAGAGGTGCGTCCCAGCGCCGACATCATCGTCGACACCACGCACCTGACCCCGCACGACCTGCGCTCGACGCTGGAGCCGTGGTTCGCGGCCTCGGCCGGGCTGGGCATGGCGATCTCGCTGGAGTCGTTCTCTTACAAGCACGGCTTGCCGCGCGGCCTGGACATGGCGTTCGACTGCCGCTTCCTGAGCAACCCGCACTGGCAGCCCGAGCTGCGTCCGCATACGGGGCTGTACGACGCGGTGGCGGCCTACGTCGCTGCCGATCCGCGGCACGCGGCGTTCGTGTCGCACCTGCTGGGGCTGATCCGCTTCGTGTTGCCCGAGGCCGCCGCCGAGGGCAAGGCGCACCTGACGCTGGGTTTCGGCTGTACCGGCGGTAAGCACCGATCGGTGGCGATGACGGAAACCATCGGGCAGGCCCTTGCGGCGGATGGCTGGCGGGTGTCAACTCGGCACCGCGAGCTCGAGCGCCGCGGTCTGTACGCACCGGGGGCGCGCGTGCCGGAAGAACACGAAAAGGCTGTCCGGTGATCGGGATCGTGATCGTCGCCCACGGAGGACTGGCCCGCGAATACCTCGCGGCGGTCGAGCATGTGATGGGTCCGCAGACCGCCATCCAGGCGATCTCGATCGAGGCGGATTGCGACCGCTCGCGCAAGCAGGACGAGATCTGCGCAGCGGCGGATTCGGTGGATGCCGGCCATGGGGTGGTTATCGTGACCGACATGTTCGGCGGCTCTCCCTCGAACCTGAGCCTGCGGGCCTGCGCCCCGGAAAACCGCCGGATCCTCTACGGCGCGAACCTGCCCTTGCTGATCAAGCTGGCGCGCTCGCGCCGCAAGTCGGTCAACGACGCGGTCGGCGCTGCGCTCGAAGCCGGGCGGAAATACATTGACAGCCAGAACATCACCCCGGAATTTCCCTAGGCCGTCGAACCGGGGCCGGAGGAGGGGCCGCTGATGTCACAATGCGCGCGACGCGCCTTGCGGATCGTGAACGAGAAGGGGCTGCATGCCCGCGCCTCGGCGAAACTGGTCGAGGTGGTTGAGACGTATCAGTCCTCGGCCGAAGTGGCGCGCGACGGCATGCGGGCCTCGGGCGACAGCATCATGGGGCTGCTGATGCTGGCCGCCGCCAAAGGCACCACCATCGAGGTCGAGACGCGCGGGCCCGACGCCGAGGCACTTGCCGAGGCGATCGAGACGCTGGTCGCGAACCGCTTCGGGGAAGACTCCTGACACCGAGCGGCCCGCGGCGGCGGATCCCCGAGGGGTCCGTCGTGATCGCCGCGGACATGGCGGCGCCGCGCGTCGCGCCGGCGCGGCCAGGTGCCGCGCCCTACGACAAGCGCAAGCTGAGCTACGCCACCACCTTCACCAACCCGTGGAAGGTCGGGACGATCCGCGCGATCGAATGGCTGACGGGCAAGCTGTCTCTGTTGCGCATGGTGCGCCGCTTCGAGCGGATGGGGCCGGCCGAGGGACAGGATTTTTGGCGTCAGGCGCTGCGGATCATGGACATCCGGCTGGACACGCCGCAGTCGCAGATCGCGCGGATCCCGAAGACGGGCCCCGTCGTCGTGGTGGCGAACCACCCCCACGGGCTGGTGGACGGGATGGTGCTGGCGGACCTGATCGGGCGGGTGCGCACCGATTACCGCATCCTCACGCGGTCGCTGCTGACGGGGGTGAAGGAGGTCGAGACCTTCATGATCCCGGTGCCGTTCCCGCACGAACCCGACGCGCGCGAGCAGGGTCTGGCCATGCGGGCGCGGGCGATGGCGCATCTGCAGGCGGGCGGCGTGGTCGTGCTGTTTCCCTCGGGCGTCGTCGCGCACAGCGCGGACTGGTTCGGCCGGGCCATCGAGGCGCCCTGGAACCCGTTCACCGCCAAAATGATCCAGCGGTCAGGCGCGACGGTGGTGCCGGTGTTCTTTCCGGGGCAGAACTCTCGCGCGTACCAGATCGCGAACAAGCTGTCGCCGACCCTGCGGCAGGGGCTGCTTATCCACGAGGTCGTGCATGCCTGCGGCAAGCCGCAAAGCCCGGTGGTGGGCATGCCGATCGCTCCGGAGACCGTCCGCGCCTTCGCCGGGGGCCAGCGCGATTTCGTCGCGTGGCTGCGCGACACGACGCTTTCCCTGGGTCGAGAGCAATCCGGCGACTGACGCTCGTTCCGTGCCGGGACATCGCCCCACCCGCCGTCCCTTGAACCGCGCGCTAGCGGGTCGGAACGGGCGTCTCGCCGCGGTAATCGTAGAAGCCGCGTCCGGTCTTGCGGCCGAGCCAGCCGGCCTCGACATACTTGGTCAGAAGCGGGCAGGGGCGGTACTTGGTGTCCGCCAGGCCGTCGTGCAGGACGTTCATGATCGCGAGGCACGTGTCGAGCCCGATGAAATCCGCCAGCTCCAGCGGCCCCATCGGGTGGTTCGCGCCCAACTTCATCGACTGGTCGATCGAGTTCACGTTGCCCACGCCCTCGTAGAGCGTGTAGACCGCCTCGTTGATCATCGGCATTAGGATGCGGTTGACGATGAAGGCGGGAAAATCCTCGGCCGAGGCGGCGGTCTTGCCCAGCCTCTCGACCACGGCGAGGCATGCCTCGTAGGTGTCGCGGTCGGTGGCGATGCCGCGGATCAGCTCGACCAGTTGCATCACCGGCACCGGGTTCATGAAGTGGAAGCCCATGAACTTTTCCGGTCGGTCGGTGCGCGAGGCCAGCCGCGTGATCGAGATCGACGACGTGTTCGAGGTCAGGATCGTGTGCTCGGCCAGCGCGGGCTTCAGCGTGTCGAAGATCTGGTTCTTGACGTCCTCGCGCTCGGTCGCGGCCTCGATGATCAGATCGCTCGTGCCGAGGTCGGTCAGGGTCAGCGTCGTGCGGATCCGCGCAAGCGCCTCGTCGCGTTCGGCCTGGCTGATCTTCTCGCGGCTGACCTGCCGGTCGAGGTTCTTCGTGATAACGGACAGGCCCTTGTCGAGCGCGTCCTGGCTGATGTCGCTGAGCGTGACGTCGTAGCCGGCAAGCGACATCACGTGCGCGATGCCGTTGCCCATCTGGCCGGCGCCGACGACGCCGATGCTCTTGATCTCCATCGCGGACCCTTTCGCTGTCGCGGCGCACCATAGGCCCGGCCGGGCGGGGCCTGCAAGGCGATGGCGCGCGGGATAGACGGCATTTTCGGTTTCATCCTTTGTTCGGGTTTCGCCCCGATGGTCGGTTCGCGGTGGACGCGATGGTGATGCGATGGGTGTGCTGGATCTCGGGCGGTCGGGGATCGACTACGATCTGTGCCGGTACGGCGACAGCCGTGTGCGCTTTCGCGGGCCGCCTCGGGAGCTGGACGGCGATTACGTGGGCTTCGTGGGCGGAACGGACACGTTCGGCCTGTTCGTGCCGGCGCCTTTCCCGGATCTGGTCGAGGACGAGATCGGCCTTGCCTGCGTGAACCTGGGCGCGGTCAATGCCGGCGCCGACCTGTTCCTCAACGATCCGGCGACACAGGCGGTCATCCGTGGCGCGCGCGTGATCGTGTTGCAGGTCATGGGCGTGCAGAACCTGTCGAACGCGTATTACAGCGTGCATCCGCGCCGGAATGACCGCTTCCTGCGCGCCAGCGATGCACTGGTCTCGCTGTTCCCCGAGATCGAATTCACCGAATTTCACTACACGCGCCACATGCTGTCGACGCTCGAGGCGGTGTCGCGCGGCCGCTACGGCGTCGTGCTACGCGAACTTCGCGCCACGTGGGAGCGGCGGATGGCCGGCCTGATCGAAGCGGCCGGCGGTCCGGTCATCCTGATCCGGTTATCCGAAGGAGCCGCCGGCGGCGCGCTGGCCGACGGGGCGATGCTGCGCCGTCTGGCGGACAAGGTCTCGGCCATCGTCGAGGTTGAAGCGGAGCCGGACCCCGACCCCACCTGGGGCATGGTCTTTCACCCGCACGAAGCCGCGGCGGCGCGGGAATGCCTGGGCGCCGCCGCGCATGACCGTGCGGCCGAGGCGCTGATCGGGCCCCTGACGGCGGCGCTGTCACGCGGCGCCTAGCCTCGGCGGCCTGGCGAAACGAAAAAGGCCCGCCGAAGGGGCGGGCCTGGTAGCACAGAGGCTTTTGCTTCAGAGCTTTTCGGTCAACTCGGGCACGGCCTCGAACAGGTCGGCGACGAGACCGTAATCGGCCACCTGGAAGATCGGCGCGTCCTCGTCCTTGTTGATCGCGACGATGACCTTGCTGTCCTTCATCCCTGCGAGGTGCTGGATCGCCCCCGAGATGCCGAGCGCGATGTAGAGGTCCGGCGCCACGACCTTGCCGGTCTGGCCGACCTGCCAGTCGTTCGGCGCGAAGCCCGAGTCGACGGCCGCGCGCGATGCGCCTACGGCGGCGCCCAGCTTGTCGGCCAGCTTCTCGACGATGGCGAAGTTCTCTTCCGAGCCGATGCCGCGCCCGCCGGAGACGACGATCCCGGCCGAGGTCAGTTCGGGGCGGTCGCTTTCGGCCAGCTTGTCCTCGACCCATTCCGACAGGCCCGGATCGCCTGCGGCGGCCACGTCCTGGACGCTGGCCGAGCCGTCCATCGCGGCCGCGTCGAAGGTCGACGTGCGCACCGACAGCACCTTGGTGCCGTCCGACGATTTCACCGTCTGCATGGCGTTTCCGGCATAGACCGGGCGCTCGAACGTGTCGGCGTCGATGACCTTGGTCACGTCGGTGATCACCATCACGTCAAGCAGCGCGGCCACGCGCGGCAGGATGTTCTTCGCGTCCGTGGTCGCAGGCGCGACGATGTGGCTGTAATCGCCGGCCATGCCGACGATCAGGTCGGCGACGGGTTCGGCCAGGCGGTGGCTGTAAAGCGCGTCCTCGGCCACGATCACCTTGGCGGCGCCCGTCAGCTTGGCGGCCTCGGCGGCGGCGTCCTTGGCCTTGGCGCCGGCGCAGAGCACGGTCACGTCGCCCAGTTGCGCGGCGGCGGTCATCGCCTTCGAGGTCGCGTCGACGGCCAGCACGCCGTCGTTGATCTCTGCAATCAGAAGTACGGCCATCACACAGCTCCTGCTTCTTTGAGCTTCGCCACCAGCTCGTCGACCGAACCGACCTTGATGCCGGCCGCGCGTTCGGCGGGCTCGGCGGTCTCGACCACGGTCAGACGGGGTGTCACGTCGACGCCGAGATCGGCGGCAGTCTTCTCGTCCAGCGGCTTCTTCTTCGCCTTCATGATGTTCGGAAGCGAGGCGTAGCGCGGCTCGTTCAGGCGCAGGTCGGTGGTAATGACGGTGGGCATCTTCACCTTGATGGTCTGCAGGCCGCCATCGACCTCGCGCGTGACCACCGCGTGGTCGCCGTCGATGTCGACCTTGTTGGCGTAGGTCGCCTGGCTCCAGCCCAGCAGCGCCGACAGCATCTGGCCGGTCGCGCCCAGATCGTTGTCGATCGCCTGCTTGCCGCAGATCACGAGGCCCGGCTGCTCGTCCTCGATCACCTTGGCAAGGATCTTGGCGACGGCCAGCGGCTCGATGTCGGTGTGCACGTCGTCCGCGGCCACGATCAGGATCGCCCGGTCGGCGCCCATGGCGAGTGCTGTGCGCAACGTTTCCTGCGCCTGCTTGACGCCGATCGACATGGCGACCACCTCGTCGGCCTTGCCGGCCTCCTTCAGGCGGATGGCTTCCTCGACCGCGATCTCGTCGAACGGGTTCATCGACATCTTGACGTTGGCGAGATCGACCCCCGAGCCGTCCGCCTTGACGCGGACCTTCACGTTGTAGTCGATCACGCGCTTGACAGGTACCAGTACCTTCATTGGCTTCCTCTTCCCATGTCGGGCGCGGCCGGGCCGCGCGCTGCGTCTGGACGCGTTGATAGCGCGCGTGAAGCCGGGGAAACAGGGCAAAATCGCCGCGTCCAGGCATCCGACGCGGCGTCCCCGGTGGTTGACGCCCGACCGATCGGCTCAGCCGCCCGACATGTCGGCGGAGTATCGCCTGCTTCTGATAAGCGGATGGAGCTTGCGACGAAGATGTCGCGCCGCCACCGACATCGTCGGAACAGCCCATAGCTGGCGATAGCCCGGTCTGGAAAGAACTCAGCCGCGGGCGATGCCGCGGCTGAGTGTCGTTTTGGTCTGGCCTTGGCCGTCGCGCCTACTCGGCGGTCAGCAGCGGCGGTTTCTTCGAAGACAGCCGGGCGCGGTCCGGTCCTTCGAGGTTCAGCTTCAGCTCGCCATCCTCGACCGTCACGCGGACGATGCCGCCCTTTGTCAGCTTGCCGAACAGCAGTTCCTCGGCCAGCGGCTTCTTGATGTGCTCCTGGATCACGCGACCCAGCGGACGTGCGCCCATCTTGTCGTCGTAGCCCTTGTCGGCCAGCCATTCCGCGGCAGGGCGCGTCAGCTCGATGGTCACGTTGCGGTCCATGAGCTGCGCTTCCAGCTGAAGCACGAATTTCTCGACGACCGAGAGGATGACCTCTTTCGGAAGCGGCTTGAAGCTGATCACCGCGTCCAGACGGTTGCGGAATTCCGGCGTGAACGTGCGCTCGATCGCAGCGGTGTCCTCGCCCTCGCGGCGGTCGCGGCCGAAGCCAATGGCCGCCTTGGCCTGCTCGGTCGCACCCGCGTTCGAGGTCATGATCAGGATCACGTTGCGGAAGTCCACTGTCCGGCCGTTATGGTCGGTGAGCGAGCCGTGGTCCATCACCTGCAGCAGGATGTTGTAGACATCCGGGTGCGCCTTCTCGATCTCGTCGAGCAGCAGCACGCAGTGCGGGTGCTGGTCCACGCCGTCGGTCAGCTGACCGCCCTGGTCGAAGCCCACGTAGCCCGGAGGCGCGCCGATCAGACGGCTGACCGCGTGCTTCTCCATGTATTCCGACATGTCGAAGCGCAGCAGTTCGACGCCCAGGCTGTCCGCCAATTGCTTGGCCACCTCGGTCTTGCCGACGCCGGTCGGGCCGGCGAACAGGTAGTTGCCGATCGGCTTCTCGGGCTCGCGCAGGCCCGCGCGGGCCAGCTTGATCGCCGAGGAAAGCGCGACGATGGCGTCGTCCTGCCCGAAGACCACGCGCTTGAGCGTCGCCTCGAGGTCCTTGAGCACCTCGGCGTCGTCCTTGCTGACATTCTTCGGCGGGATGCGGGCGATCTTGGCGACGACCGCCTCGATCTCCTTGGTGCCGATGGACTTGCGGCGCTTGGACTGCGCAACCAGGTGCTGCGCGGCGCCGGCCTCGTCGATCACGTCGATCGCCTTGTCGGGCAGCTTGCGGTCGTTGATGTAG
>NZ_JBELMH010000068.1:0-10802 GCF_042096055.1 Citreimonas sp.
ACGGCGCCGGCGTCAACGCGGCGGGCTTCACCATCCATTCGGCCGTGCACATGGCCCGCCACGACGCGGCCTGCGTGCTGCACACGCACACCGTGGCCGGAGTCGCCGTGTCATCGGTCAAGGAAGGGCTGCTGCCGCTCAACCAATGGTCGGCGCAGTTCCATGACCGCATCGCCTTCCACGACTACGAGGGCATCGCCCTGGACCTGGCCGAGCGCGAACGCATCGTGGCCGACCTGGGCGAAAAGCAGGTGATGTTCCTGCGCAACCATGGCACGCTGCTTCTGGGGCGCTCGGTCGCCGAAGCGGTCAAGCTGGCGCTCAACCTCGAGCGGTCCTGCAAGGCGCAGGTCGCGGCACTGGGCATGGGGCTGACGCCGCTGGTGCTACCGGACGATGTCGCGGAACACACCGCGCGGCAATACGAGGCCGCCTATGACGGGATCGAACAGGGCGGCAAGCCCGACCCGGAATGGCGGGCGCACCTGCGCAGGCTCGACGCGGTCGCGCCGGATTACCGGGGCTGACGGCCCCGACACGGCAACGAGGCACCGGACGAACCGGGCCCGCAAAAGCAAGAAAACGCACAAGAACAGGGAAGACGAGAAGATGAGACATCTCAAGGCCACAACGTTCCTGATCGCCGCCTCGCTGGCGGCGCCCCTCGCTGCGCAGCAGGAGGGCGGGCGCCTCGACATCGTCGTGCAGCCCGAACCGCCGGGCCTGATGATGGGCCTGACGCAGAACGGCCCCACGCAGCTTGTCGCGGGCGACATCTACGAAAGCCTGCTGCGCTACAACACCGACCTCGAGCCGCAGCCGGGCCTGGCGAAAAGCTGGGAGATCTCGGAAGACGGGCTGACCTACACGTTCAACCTGCACGAGGGCGTGACCTGGCACGACGGCGAGCCGTTCACCGCCGAGGACGTGGTGTTCTCCGCCGACGTCTTCCTGCGCGAGACCCACGCGCGCCTGCGCTCGAGCCTGGAATACGTCGAGAGCATCGAGGCCCCGGACGAGAACACCGTCGTCTTCACCCTGAAGGAACCCTTCGGGCCCTTCATCAACGCCTTCGAGGCCGGCACCATGCCGATCGTGCCCAAGCACATCTACGAAGGCACCGACTATGCCACGAACGAGATGAACGCGACGCCGATCGGCACCGGCCCGTTCAAGTTCGAGGAATGGGAGAAGGGCAGCTACATCCACCTCGTCAAGAACGAGGACTACTACATCGACGGCCTGCCCTATCTCGACGAGGTCTTCTACCGCGTGATCCCGGACGCCGCATCCCGCGCGGTCGCCTTCGAGACTGGCGAGGTCGACGTGCTGCCCGGCGGCTCGGTCGAGAACTGGGACGTGCCGCGCCTGATCGAGATGGACAACGTCTGCTCGACCGGCTCGGGCTGGGAATTCTTCGCGCCGCACGCCTGGATGTGGCTGAACAACCGCGAGGGGCCGACCTCGGACGCACGCTTCCGCCAGGCGGTGATGTACGCGATGGACCGCGAGTTCATGAAGGACGTGGTCTGGAACGGCTTCGGCAACGTTGCCACCGGCCCGATCTCGTCCAAGACGAACTTCTACAGCGACGACGTCACGATCTACGACCACGACCCCGACAAGGCGCGCGCCCTGCTCGAGGAAATGGGCTATGACGGCGAACCGGTGCGCATCCTGCCCCTGCCCTACGGCGAGACCTGGCAGCGCTGGGCCGAGGCCGTGCGCCAGAACCTGCAGGAGGTCGGCATCGAGGCCGAGATCGAATCCACAGACGTGGCCGGCTGGAACGAGAAGACGTCCCAGTGGGACTACGACATGGCGTTCACCTACCTCTACCAGTACGGCGATCCGGCGCTGGGCGTGTCGCGCAACTACGTGATGGACCAGATCAGCAAGGGCAGCCCCTGGAACAACGTCGAGGGCTACGAGAACCCCGAGATGGACGAGAAGTGGGAAGCCGCCGCGACCCGCGTCACCCCCGAGGAACGTCAGGTGATCTACGACGAGATCCAGTCCGAGATCGTCGACGACGTGCCGGTCGCCTGGCTGCTCGAACTCGAGTTCCCGACGATCTACAACTGCGACGTCAAGAACCTCGTGACCACGGCGATCGGGGTGAACGACGGCCTCCGCGACGCCTGGATCGAAGAGTGACCCGCCGGCCGGGCGGCGCCGTTCGGCCCGCCCGGCCCCTTCCCCACCGTCCGACACGAAAGTGAGGGAACGGCATGGCCGTGCTCGCCACCATCCTTTCGCGCCTGGTCAAGGCGATCCTGACGCTGCTCGCCATCGCGGTGCTGAACTTCTTCCTGCTGCATGCCGCACCCGGCGACCCCGCGCTGGTGCTCGCCGGCGAGGCCGGCGCCGCCGACGAGCAGATGATCGCACAGCTGCGCGAGCGCTTCGGCCTCGACCAGCCGCTTTACGTGCAGCTGGGCAAGTACGTCTGGGGCATCCTGCAATTCGACCTGGGCTATTCCTTCCGCCAGGGTGCGCCGGTGTCGCAGCTGATCGCCGAGCGTCTGCCGGCGACGCTGCTGCTGACCTTCACCGCCTTCGTGATCTCGCTGGTCCTCGGCATCGCGTTCGGCGTCGCCGCCTCGGCCCGCGTGGGCCGCGCGTCGGATTCGGTGCTGACCACGCTGGCGCTGCTGTTCTACGCCACGCCCCTTTACTGGGCCGCGCTGATGGCGGTGCTGGTGTTCTCGGTCTGGCTGGGCTGGCTGCCCGGCTTCGGGTTCGAGACCGTGGGCGCGGGCTATACCGGCTGGACGCGCGCGCTGGACATCGCGCGACACCTGGTTCTGCCGGCGCTGACGCTGGGGCTGTTCTTCATGGCGGTCTACATGCGCATGACGCGGGCTTCGATGCTCGAGGTCAGCCAGCTCGACTTCGTGAAGACCGCGCGCGCCAAGGGCCTGTCGGGCCCCGCAATCCGCCGCCGCCACATCCTGCGCAACGCGATCCTGCCGGTGGTCACCCTGGCAGGCCTGCAGGCCGGGCAGCTGGTCGGCGGTGCGGTGCTGACCGAGACCGTGTTCGCCTGGCCCGGCATCGGCCGGCTGATGTTCGAAAGCCTCGCCGCGCGCGACTACAACACCATCCTGGGCGTGTTCATCGTGTCCGCAGCGATGGTGATCCTGTTCAACGTCGTGACCGACATCGTCTACCGCATCGTCGACCCGCGCATCGGAGCAAAGGCCTGAGCCATGTGGAAACGGTTCTCATCCAATATCGGCGCGCTGGTCGGGGTCTTCCTGCTGGTCACGGTGATCCTGGTCGCGCTGACCGCGCCGCTGATCTTCCCAGGCGGGCCGTGGCAGATGGTCCAGCGCCCGTTCCTGCCGCCCTTCGACGTGGACGGCCTGCCGCTGGGGACCGACACGCTGGGCCGCAACGTCGCCGCGCAGCTGGCCTACGGCGCGCAGGTCTCGCTGCTGGTCGGCCTCGTGTCCACGCTGGTGGCGCTGCTGATCGGCGTGCCGCTTGGGGCGCTCGCGGGCTTCTACGGCCAGTGGGTCGACGAGGGCGCCATGCGCTTCACCGAGTTCTTCCAGACCATCCCGAACTTCGCGCTGGCGATCGTTCTGGTGGCGATCTTCGAGCCGTCGCTGACCTCGATCATCATCGCCATCGCGATCGTCTCGTGGCCCCCGGTCGCGCGCCTTGTCCGGGCCGAGGTCATGTCGGTCCGCAAGCGCGAATTCGTCGACGCGGCGCGCCTCGCCGGCCTGTCGCGGCCACGCATCCTGGTCACGCAGGTACTGCCGAACACCGTCTCGCCGATCATCGTCATGGCCTCGCTGATGGTCGCCACGGCGATCCTGCTGGAAAGCTCGCTGGCGTTCCTCGGCCTCGGTGACCCGAACGCGATGTCCTGGGGCTACATGATCGGCTCGGCCCGCACGGTGATCCGCACGTCGTGGTGGCTGTCGTTCTTTCCGGGCATCGCCATCGTCATCACGGTCCTGTCGCTCAACCTCATCGGCGAGGGTCTGAACGACGCGCTGAACCCGCATCTCAGCCGGAAGGGCAAGGCATGACCGCGCTGTCGATCGAGAGCCTGAGCATCGGCCTGCCCGAAGGCGCCGACCGCCGCTTCGCCGTCGAAGACGTGTCCTTCGCCATCGAAAAGGGCGAGATCCTGTGCGTCGTGGGCGAAAGCGGGTCGGGCAAGTCGATGACCGCCAACGCGCTGATGGGCCTGCTGCCGCCCGGCGTGACGGTCGAACAGGGCCGCGCGGTGTTCCAGGGCCGCGACGTCCTCGGCCTGTCCGAGCGCGAGAAGCAGGCCCTGCGCGGCGACAAGGTCGCCATGATCTTCCAGGAGCCGATGACCGCGCTCAACCCGCTGATGCGCATCGGCGACCAGATCGCCGAGGTCTTTGCCGCGCATGATCGGTTCACGGCGTCCGAGCGCCGGGAAAAGGCGCTGGCGCTGATCCGCGAGGTCGGGCTGCCCGACCCGGAAAAGATCATCCGCGCCTATCCCTTCCAGCTGTCGGGCGGGCAGCGGCAGCGCGCGATGATCGCCATGGCGCTGGCGCTGGAACCCGCGCTGCTGATCGCGGACGAACCCACGACGGCGCTGGACGTCACCACGCAGGCGCAGATCCTCAAGCTGATCCTCGACCTTCGTGACAGGCACGGCATGGCGGTGATGTTCATCACCCACGATTTCGGCGTCGTGGCCGAGATCGCCGACCGCGTGATCGTCATGCGCGAGGGCTGCATCGTCGAGGCCGGCGATGCGGGCACCGTGCTGAACCACCCGCAGCACGACTACACCAAGCGCCTGCTCGACGCGATCCCGACCGGCACGCTGCCCGATGCGCGCCCGCCCCGCGACGTGCCCGCGCTCGAGATCAAGGGCCTGCTCAAGGTCTACCGCACCGGCGGCGGCCTCTTCCGCGAGGCGCGCGAGGTGCGCGCCGTCGACGACGTGTCGCTGACCGTCGCGCGCGGCGAGGTGCTGGGGCTGGTGGGCGAGAGCGGCTCGGGCAAGTCGACCCTGGGTCGCACCGCCGTTCGGCTGGTGACACCGGATGCGGGCCAGGTGCTGGTCGGCGGCACCGATCTTGCCGCGCTGTCCGAGGACGAGTTGCGCCGCCAGCGCCACAAGGTGCAGATGGTGTTCCAGGATCCCTACGCCTCGCTCAACCCGCGCCAGCGGGTGATGGGCGCGCTGACCGCCGGGCCGATCCAGAAGGGCGTGCCCAAGGCGCAGGCCCGCGCGCGGGCGCTGGAACTGCTCGAGATCGTCGGCCTCGGCGCCGACGCGGCCAGCCGTTTCCCTCACGAATTCTCGGGCGGTCAGCGCCAGCGCATCGGCATCGCCCGCGCGCTGGCGATGGACCCGGAACTCATCATCGCCGACGAGGCGGTCAGCGCGCTCGACGTGTCGATCCAGGCGCAGGTGCTGGACCTGCTGCGCGATCTGCGCGAGAAATTCGACCTGTCGATCCTGTTCATCACCCACGACCTGCGCGTCGCAGCACAGCTGTGCGACCGGATCGCGGTGATGCAGAAAGGTCAGCTGGTCGAGGTGGGCACCGTGCACGACATCTTCCTGCGCCCGCAGAAGGAGTACACCCGCCAGCTTCTGGCCGCCGTGCCCGGCGCCGACTGGGAAAACCAGAGGGCGCAACCCGCGTGATCGAACCGAAGATGATAGGATTGGTCACGACGCTCGGCGGCATCGACCTGGCCGGGCAGTACCGGCCGGTCTTCGCCCAGCACGCGCCCGAGCTCGAGATTCGCACGCCGGACGAGGTCGACGACCGGGGTGCGGTCCGCTTTGTCTTCACCTTCCGGCCGGCCAACGACGCCTTCGACGGGCTGACCGGCCTGCGCGCGATCTTCTCGGCCGGGGCCGGCACTGACGCGATCATGGCCTGCCCGTCGCGCCCTGCGCACGTCCCCGTCTTCCGGGTCGAGGATGCCGACCAGGCACTGCAGATGGCCGGCTACGCGGCGTTCCACGTCCATTGGCACCACCGCAACATGGCGCGCTATGTGGCGCAGCAGCAGCGGGGCGAATGGTCGCGCGTGGTCAAGGGGCTGTCGCCCACGTACCGGCGCGTGGGCGTGCTCGGCTTCGGCCACATGGGCCGCGCGATTGCGCGCGGGCTGATGGCGCTGGGCTACCCGGTCGCGGGCTATTCGCGCCGCCCGCCCGAACCGCCCGAGCCCGGCGTCGAGCATTTCCACGGCGACGGCTTGGACGCGTTCCTGGCGCGCGCCGACATGCTGGTGAACGTGCTGCCGCTGACCGAGCACACGCGCGGCCTGATCGACGCGGGCTTCCTCGGGCGGCTGCCGGCCGGGGCGGCGCTGATCCACATGGGGCGCGGCGGGCAGGTCGACGAGGCGGCGCTGATCGCGGCGCTCGACTCCGGCCACCTGTCGGGCGCCTCGCTCGACGTGTTCGAGACCGAGCCGCTGCCCCACGACGATCCCGTCTGGCGGCACCCGAAGATCCTGGTCACGCCGCATGTCGCCAGCATCCCCGAACCCGCCTTCGTCGTCCGCGCGATCCGCGAGCGTATGCGGCAGATCGCCAGCCAGGACGCCAAGGCCGGCTAGGCCGCCGCGCCTGCAACGTTTCGGGCTTTGCATTCGCCGTTCCCCGGCCTACTCCTGCGCGCATGCGTATACTCTTTCTTGGCGACGTGATGGGACGGGCCGGCCGCACGGCCGTGACCGAAAGGCTGCCGGGCCTGCGCCGCGACTGGCGGCTCGACTTCGTGGTGATCAACGGCGAGAACGCCTCGAACGGGGCCGGGATCACCGGCGCCCACGCCAAGCTGCTGTTCGAGGCCGGTGCCGACGTGGTGACGCTGGGCGACCATGCCTTCGACCAGAAGGACATGCTGCAGGCGATCGAGTCCGAGCCGCGCATCATCCGCCCCATCAACTTCGCCAAGTCCGCGCCAGGGCGCGGCGCGGCACTGTTCCAGGACGCCCGCGGGCGCAAGGTGCTGGTCGCGCAGGTGCTGGGCCAGGTCTTCATGAAGCGGCCCTTCGATGATCCGTTCTCGGCCGTGGACGATGCCCTGCGGCGCCTCGGCGGTCAGGCGCAGGCCCGCATCATCGACATCCATTGCGAGGCCACGTCCGAGAAGATGGGCATCGGTCACTTCTGCGACGGGCGCGCCAGCCTCGTCGTGGGCACGCATACGCACATCCCCACGGCCGACGCGCAGATCCTGCCCGGCGGCACCGCCTTCCAGTCCGACGCCGGCATGTGCGGCGACTACAACTCCGTCATCGGGATGGAGAAGACCGAGCCGATGCGCCGCTTCGTCACCGGCATGGGCAAGGCCCGGTTCGAGCCCGCCCTGGGCGAGGCGACCCTGTCGGGCACCTATGTCGAGACCGACGACGCCTCCGGCCGCGCCACGCGCATCGCCATGGTCCGCCAAGGCGGGCGGCTCGAAGCCGCGGGCCCCTGAGCCTGTGCGCGAAAGGCGGGCATCGAAGGGTGAAGCGTGCCGGTGCGCGGCCCGCGGCCGCATCGCCCGGGCTTGTGCCCCCCGGCGCGCTTCGACAGGATGCACCGGGTTGATCGGGGATCTCGGGGCCGCCGCATGGAATTGATCACGCTGGGCCAGACCGGGCAGGCGATCGCGACGCTTGCCGTGGTGGGCGTCATGTTCGTCCTCTTCGTGCGCGAGGTCTATCCCGTCGAGGTGGTCGCCATCGGCGGCGTCGCGGTGCTGCTGCTGATGGGCGCGCTGCCCTACGACGCGGGACTTGCCGTGCTGTCGAACCCCGCGCCCTGGACCATCGCGGCGATGTTCCTGGTGATGGGCGCGCTGGTGCGCACCGGCGCGCTCGACCAGCTGACCAACTACGCCCAGGGCCGCGCCGTGCGCCGGCCGCGCACCGCGATCGCCGGCATCCTGGGCAGCGTCGTGCTGGGATCGGCCTTCCTCAACAACACGCCGGTCGTCGTGGTGATGCTGCCGGTCTTCGTGCAATTGTCGCAATCGCTGGGCGTGGCCCCGTCGAAGCTGCTGATCCCGCTGTCCTACGCGTCGATCATGGGCGGCACGCTGACGCTGATCGGCACCTCGACCAACCTGCTGGTGGACGGCGTCGCGCGCGCGCAGGGGCTCGAGCCGTTCTCGATCTTCGAGGTCACGCCCGTGGCCGCGATCCTCGTCCTGTGGGGCATGCTGTACCTGGGCCACGTGGGCCGCTTCCTGCTGCCCGAGCGCGACAGCATGGCCACGATGCTCTCGGACCGGTCGCGCATGAAGTTCTTCACCGAGGCGGTGATCCCGCCCGACAGCAACCTGATCGGCCGCGAGGTGCTGGGCGTGCAGCTCTTCAAGCGCGAGGGCGTGCGCCTGGTCGACGTCATCCGCGGCGACGAATCGCTGCGCCGGGATCTCGACGGCGTGGTGCTGCAGGTCGGCGACCGCGTCGTGCTGCGCACCCAGATGACCGAATTGCTCTCGCTGCAGCGCAACAAGGAGCTCAAGCGCGTCGACCAGGTCTCGGCCAAGGAAACCACGACGGTCGAGGTGCTGATCACGCCGGGCTGCAAGATGGTCGGCCGCAGCATGGGCGCGCTGCGGCTGCGCCGGCGCTACGGCGTCTATCCGCTGGCGGTGCACCGGCGGAACCAGAACATCGGTCGCCAGATCGACGAGCTGGTCGTGCGCGTGGGCGACACGCTGCTGCTGGAAGGCGGCGCCGAGGACATCCGCCGCCTCGCCGACGAGATGCAGCTGGTCGACGTCTCGAAACCCTCCGCGCGCGCCTTCCGCCGCGGCCACGCGCCGATCGCGATCGGCGCGCTGGCGGGCATCGTGATCCTGTCGGCACTCGGCATGGCGCCGATCCTGGCGCTGGCGGTGATGGCCGTCGCGGTCGTGCTGCTGGCGCGGTGCATCGACGCGGACGAGGCGTTCTCGTTCGTCGAGGGGCGGCTGCTGGCGCTGGTCTTCGCGATGCTCGCCGTGGGCGCGGCACTCGAGGAATCGGGCGCGATCGCGCTGATCGTGGACGCGTTGGCGCCGTGGCTGATGCTGCTGCCGGGCGCGATGCTGATCTGGGCGGTCTACCTGATGACCTCGCTGCTGACCGAGGCGGTGACCAACAACGCGGTCGCGGTGGTCATCACGCCCATCGCCATCGGCCTCGCCGAGGCGGTGGGCGTCGATGCGCGCCCGCTCGTGGTCGCGGTGATGATCGCCGCCAGCTGCGCCTTCGCGACGCCCATCGGGTACCAGACCAACACGCTGGTCTACGGCCCCGGCGGCTACCGCTTCTCGGATTTCATCAAGGTGGGCCTGCCGCTGAACCTCAGCATGGGCGTGCTGGCGGCCCTGCTGATCCCGATCTTCTTTCCGCTGTAGGAAAACCGGCGGCGGGCGGAAACGTCCGCGCCAGGCACCACGACCGACCGCGCCGCGCGCGGACCGGTGCCGTCGGCGCGCCGGCGGACGCGGCGCCCCCGCAGGGGCGCGCGCTATCAGATCTGCTTTTCGGGCATCTGCACGACCAGGCCGTCCAACGCATCGGTGACCTTCAGTTGGCAGGTCAGGCGCGAGCGGTCGGGATCGGGCTCGAACGCGAAGTCGAGCATGTCCTCCTCCATGTCCTCGCGCTCGGGCAGCTTGGCGACCCAGTCGGGATGCACGTAGACGTGGCAGGTCGAGCAGGCACAGGCGCCGCCGCAATCGGCCTCGATCCCCGGAATGCCGTTGTCGCGCGCGCCCTCCATCACGGTCAGCCCGTTGGCGACCTCGACGACGTGTTCGGTTCCGTTGTGTTCGATGTAGGTGATCTTCGCCATGCGAGTGTCCCCGGCCTTTGCGTTCGCGTTCGGCCGCATAGGTAGTCGCGCCGGCGCCCGCCTGCCAGCCCTTTTCCGGCCTCCAAACGCCCCGCGCTTGCCGAATCCCGCCGGATGTTCCACATATGTTCCACATCCTGCCCTCGTCGGAGTCCGTTCGTGCCGCACCCCCTCGCCCCGCCCTGGCCGCGTCCGCCGCATTGCGTGCCGGCCGCCTGGCTCGACCGACCGCCCGCCGGCGCGCGGGTGACGGTCGCGGGGCTGGTGATCCTGCGCCAGCGGCCCGGCTCGGCCGGCGGCGTGATCTTCGTCACGCTCGAGGACGAGACCGGCGTGGTCAACGTCATCGTCTGGCGCAAGATGTACGAACGCTTCCGCCGCGCGGTGATCGCCGGGCGGATGCTGCGCGTCACCGGCCGCCTGCAGCGCGAGGCCGGCGTGACCCACCTGCTGGCCGAGGTGATCGAGGACATCTCGCCGATGCTCGATTCCCTGCTGGACGAGCCTCTTTCCCAAGGCGCATCAAGCGGCTAACCTGCCGCCGACAGGCAGGACGGAAGGCCCGAGCGCGGATGCCGAGACCCTTTATGGCGATCCCCGTGACGCGCGGCACGCGGCTTCTGGCCACCCTGCTGGGATTGGCGGCCGCGGGCTGCGCCACACCTCCGAAGACCCCGGATCCCGCGCCCGCCGTCGCGCCCACACCCGACGAGACCGGACGCTGCTGGGCGACCGAGCCGGTGCCCGCGATCTACGAACAGGTCGGCGGCGAGATCCTGGTGATCCCGGCCGAGACCGCGCCGGACGGCACGGTGCTGCGCGCGCCGGTCTACCGCCGCGCCATGGTGCCGCGCCTCGTGCGTCCGCGCGGCGAGATCCGGTTCGAGACGCCCTGCCCCGCGCTGCTGACCCCGGGCTTCGTCGCCTCGCTGCAACGCGCGCTGGCCGCGCGCGGCTACTACGTCGGCGCACCCACCGGCCGGATGGACGC
>NZ_JBELMH010000068.1:10902-15547 GCF_042096055.1 Citreimonas sp.
TCGCCGCCGCGGCGGACCAGCAGCAGGATCGAGCGGCGGCCGGCCTCGCGGGCCGTATCCAGCTGATCCTCGAACTCCGCCAGCGTCTCGACGGCGCTCTGGCCTGCCTCGGTGATGACGTCGCCCACCTGCAGCCCCTTCTCGAACGCCTCCGAGGTCTCGTCGACGGCAACCACGGCGAGGCCGGTACGGTCCTCGGGCAGGCCCAGCTCTTCGCGGATCTCGGCGTCGAGCGGCGACAGCGTGATGCCCAGCACGTCGAGGCTCGACGGCTCGTCCTCGGGCAGGTCGGGTCCGGGCTGTGCGGCGGGCACGGCCTGCGCCTCTTCACGGCGGCCAAGGGTGATGCGCAGCGTCTCGGTCGAGCCGTCGCGGTTCACCACCACGCGCACTTCCTTGCCCACGGCGGTGTTGCCCACGACGCGGACCAGCTGGCGCGTGTCCTCGACCTCGACCCCGTCGAAGGACAGGATCACGTCGCCCGCCTGCATGCCGGCATCCATCGCCGGGCCTTCGGGGACGTCGGACACGAGCGCGCCGCGCGCCTCTTCCAGCCCCAGCGCCTCGGCCAGTTCGTCGGTGACGTCCTGGATGCGCACGCCCAGCCAGCCGCGGCGGGTCTCGCCGAATTCCTGCAGCTGGTCGACCACGCGGGTGACCACGTTCGACGCCATCGAGAAGCCGATCCCGATCGAGCCGCCGTTGGGCGACAGGATCGCGGTGTTCACGCCGACGACCTCGCCGTCCATGTTGAACAGCGGCCCGCCCGAGTTGCCGCGGTTGATCGCCGCGTCGGTCTGGATGTAGTCGTCATAGGTGCCCGACAGCGCCCGGTTGCGCGCCGAGACGATGCCCGCGCTGACCGAGAAGCCCTGCCCCAGCGGGTTGCCCATCGCCATAACCCAGTCGCCCACGCGCGCCGTGTCGCTGTCGCCGAAGGGCACGTAGACCAGCGGCCGGTCGGCCTCGACCTTCAGCAGGGCGATGTCGGTGTTGGGATCGGTGCCGACGACCTCGGCGGGCAGTTCGAAATCCTCGAAGAACTCGATCAGGATCTCGTCCGCGCCCTCGATGACGTGGTTGTTGGTGACGATGTAGCCGTCCTCCGAGATCACGAAGCCCGAGCCGAGCGCCGAGGAGCGGCGCGGCTGGTTCGGGCCGCCGCGGTCCTGGAACTCGCGGAAGAAATCCTCGAACGGCGAGCCTTCGGGCACGATGCCCTGCGGGCCCGAACGGCCGGCCACGGTGGTCGAGGTGGTGATGTTGACCACGGCCGGGCTGATGCGTTCGGCAAGGTCCGCGAAGGTCTGCGGACGGGCCTGCGCGTTCGCCATCAGCGACTGCGACAGGATCAGAACCATCGACAGGGTCGACATCCAGAACAGGCGCAGCGGCGTCGCCAGGTCGCGTGTCCGAGCGAAAGAATGCGGTTTCAATGGGGTCTCCTTGGTCTTTGCCAGGCCGCCGGGCGGCCTGCCTTCAGCGTTTCCATTCTGTCGTTACTAGACGCTTTCGGGCAACACTTAACCTGATTCATGCCGCTCTCTCGCAACCGTGACTGGCAAATACCAATCCGTGAGCGGTTAGCCCCGCGCGATCCACAACAGCACGAGGCCGGTGGCCAGCGTCGCCAGGCCCAGCGTGCGCCGCGCCTCGACGGGCATCGCGCGCAGCGCCTCGAGCAGGCGCTCCACAAGCGAAGGGGCCAGTGCGTACACCAGCCCCTCGATCACGAGAACCAAGGCGATTCCCGTCAGGATGTCGGTCCCAGTCAATTGGTCTCGATCGGCGGGGGCACGTCGCCGCCTTCCGCGTCGTCCTGCTCGGCCTCGTCGACGAAGGCCTCGCCGCCCAGCGGAGCCGGGTCGCCGTCCTCGTCCTCGGGCAGCGGATCGGCGTCGCCCGGGTTGGCCTGCGGACCCGCGCCGGGCGCGCCCAGGCGGGCCGGACCGCCGGCACCGTCCGAGGTTTCCTCGCTCTCCTCGAGATCCTGCACCCGCGGCGCCACCGGATCGGAGGCGTCCGGCACCATGTCGCTTTCCAGCTGGATGCCGGATTCGTTCATCGGGGTCGGCGCCTCGTCCGGAACGGTCAGCGAACGACCGGCCGTCTCGTTGCGGAAGTACTCGAAGAACTGGCTCGACGGCGTCATCACCATCGTCGAGTTCTCGCCCTGAAGCGCGGTCTCGTAGGCCTGAAGCGAGCGGTAGAAGGCGAAGAACTCGGGGTCCGCGCCGAAGGCGATCGCGTAGATGCGGTTGCGCTCGGCATCGGCCTCGCCTCGGACGATCTCGGCCTCGCGCTCGGCTTCCGACAGGGTCTCGGTCACGGTCCGGTCGGCCAGCGCGCGCACGCGCTGAGCGGCCTCGTTACCGCGGGCGATCTCGTCGGCGGCCTCGCGCTCGCGTTCTGCCCGCATCCGGGCGAAGGTCGCGTCGAGGTTCTGGGTCGGCAGGTTGGTCTGCTTCAGCCGCACGTCGACCACGTCGAGACCGAGCGAACGCGCCTGCGCGCGGGCCTGGTCGCGGATGCGGATCATCAGGTCGCCGCGCTCTTCCGACAGGATCCGGTCGGACGTCACCTGGTCGGCACCCAGCACCTCGCGGATCTGCGCGTTGAGGATCGCGCTCAGGCGGTCCTCGGCGGCGCCCACGCCGCCCACGCCGACGGCCTGGCGGAACTGCACCACGTCGGCGATGCGGTAGCGCGCGAAGGCGTCGACCACCAGGCGGCGGTCATCGGCGGGCGTGACCTCGATCGTCTCGGTGTCGAGCGACAGGATGCGGTCGTCGTAGCGCACCACGTCCTGGATGATCGGCACCTTGAAGGCCAGGCCCGGCTCTTCCTTGACGTCGCGGATCTGGCCGAATTGCAGCACCAGCGCCTTCTCGCGCTCGTCGACCACGAAGACCGACGACAGCAGAAGGACCAGCGCCACGACGGCGACGGGCAGTATCCAGATTGCCTTGCGCATGTCAGTTGCCCCCCGCGTCGGTGTTGCCGTTGGTGTTGCCGGTGCCCCGGCGCAGTTCGTTCAGCGGCAGGTACGGCACGACGCCGCCCCCCGCGCCGCCTTCGCCCGAACCGGCGACGGCCTCGTCGAGAATCATCTTGTCGACGTCAGCCAGCACGCGCTCCATCGTCTCGAGGTACAGCCGGCGGCGCGTCACGTCGGGCGCCTGGGCGTACTCGGTCTGGACCGCACTGAAGCGGCTCGCCTCACCCAGCGCCTGGTTCACGACCTGCGCGCGGTAGCCCTCGGCCTGCTCGCGCACCTGCGCGGCCTCGCCTCGGGCCTCGGCCACGACGCGGTTGGCGTAGGCGTCGGCCTGACGCTCCAGCCGGTCGCGCTCCTGCTCGGCGGCCTGCACGTCGCGGAAGGCGTCGATCACCTCGGCCGGCGGGTCGGCGGTGTCGAGGTTGACCCGCACGATGTTGATGCCGGACTCGTACTCGTTCAGCGTTTCCTGGATCTGCTCGCGGGCCGAGTCGGCGATCAGGCCACGGTCCCGGTTGAGGATCGGCGCCAGGTTCGACGCGGCGATGATCTCGCGCATGACCGATTCAGACACCGCCTGGACCGTCAGCTGCGGATCGCGCACGTTGAACAGAAGCTGCGCCGGATCGTTGATGTTCCAGACGACCTGGAATTCGATGTCGACGATGTTGGCATCGGTGGTCAGCATCAGGCCGTCGCCGGTGCCGCGGCCCACGCCGATCGTCTCGGTGCGCTCGGAAGTGACGTTCACGACCTCGTGGGTCATCACAGGCCAGGGCGCGAAGTTCAGGCCCGGCTGCCCTGTTGAGGCGAATTCGCCCAGGAACAGCTCGACCGACTGCTCTTCGGGCCGCACGGTGTAGATGCTGGCGAAGCCCCAGAGTGCGACGAGTATCAGCGCGCCGATGCCAACGGTGCCGCGAGTGAAGAACGGCCCGCCGCCGCCGCCGGACCCACCGCCCGTGCCGTTGCCGCCGCCCCCACGGCCGCCCATCAGCACGCGCAGCCGGTCCTGGCCGCGTTTCATCAGTTCCTCGATCTCGGGGATCTGGCTGTCGTTTCCACCCCGGCCGCCGCGGTTGCCGTTCGGGCCCCTCGGGCCGCCATTCTCGGGGCCGCGTCCGCCGCCGCCCGAGCCACCGCCGCCCCCCCAGGGGCCGCCGTTGTTTCCTGCCATGAAGTCTCTTCCCTCTTCGTCTTCTAGCGTCGTCCCACAAGTGTGCGCGCGGAGCCGGAAATCAACCCGGCTCAGCCGCTGCGCGCGGGCTGCCGCATGGTCACCATTTCCTCGGCCATGGTCGGATGAACCGCGACCGTGCGGTCGAAATCCTCTTTGGTGGCGCCCATCTTGACCGCGATCCCGGCCAGCTGGATCATCTCGCCCGCGCCGGGCGCGACGATATGACAGCCCAGCACCTTGCGCGTCTCCTTGGACACGATCAGCTTCATCATCACCCGGTCGGGCCGGCCGGCGAAGGCGGTGTTCATCGGCCGGAACGAGGTCGAGTAGACCTCGATCGGCTCGATGTCGCGGGCCTCTTCCTCGGTCAGGCCGATGGTGCCGAACTCGGGCTGGGTGAAGATCGCCGACGGCACCAGGTCATGGTCGACCGGCGTCGGGTTGCCCTTGAACACGGTCTCGACGAA
>NZ_JBELMH010000068.1:15647-19608 GCF_042096055.1 Citreimonas sp.
GCACCAGGTCATGGTCGACCGGCGTCGGGTTGCCCTTGAACACGGTCTCGACGAATTGCATCCCCTCGCGGATCGCCACCGGCGTCAGGTTCAGCCGGTCGGTCACGTCACCGATGGCGTAGATCGACGGCACGCTGGTCTGCGAGTATTCGTCCACTTCGATCGCGCCGCGGCGGCCGAGCGTCACGCCGGCCTCTTCCAGGCCCATGTCCTCGGTGTTGGGCGCGCGGCCGGTCGCGAACAGCACCATGTCGAAGACGCGGTCCTGCCCGTTGGTGCCCTTGATCCGCACCGGCACGCCGGGGCCCGGTTCGGGCTCGGACTTGCCGTAGCGCGTGGCCTCGATCGGGCCGCTCATGTGCGCGGTGTCCTCGTCGGGATCCTCGTCGCCGGTGGCGGTATCCATGCTGGCGATGTTGGTGCCGGTGTGCAGGTCGATGCCGCTTTCCTTCATCGCGTCGGCGATCAGGCCGCGGGCCTCCTCGTCGAAGCCGCGCAGGATCTGCGCGCCGCGGTAGTACTGCGTCACCTCGACGCCCAGCCCGTTGAGGATGCAGGCGAATTCGCAGGCGATGTAGCCGCCGCCGATGATCAGGATGGTCTTGGGCAGGTCTTCCAAGTCGAAGATGTCGTCCGACACGATGCCGCAGCTCGCCCCCGGCACCTCGGGGCGCACGGGGCGCCCGCCGGTGGCCACGAGGATGTGCTTGGCGGTCTTCACCTCGCCGGTCGACAGCTCGACCGTGTGCGGATCGCGCAGCCGCGCGCGGGCGTCGAACGTCTCGACCCCCGAGGCCTTGAGCATCTTGCGGTAGACGGCCTCGAGCCGGTCCAGCTCCTCGTGCAGGTGCCCGCGGAAGGTCTTCCAGTTGAAGGCGCCGTCCTGGATGTCCCAGCCGTAACAGCGCGCGGCGTCGGGCATGTGCGCGAACTCGGACGCGAAGACCATCAGCTTCTTGGGCACGCAGCCGCGGATCACGCAGGTGCCGCCATAGCGGCTTTCCTCGGCCAGCGCGACGCGGGCGCCGGTCTCGCCGGCGGCCACGCGTGCGGCGCGCACGCCGCCCGATCCGCCGCCGATCACGAAGAGGTCGTAGTCGAATTCGCTCATCGCGCGCTCCCTTACAGCCTGCGGGCGCAGGTATTTCACAGCGCGCGGGCGAACGCCACCAGAAGCGCGCCTAGCCGTCGAGATCGTCGAACAGGTTCTCGCCGATTTCGACGCGGTCTTCGCTGACGGTGCCGGTGGCGAGGTCGCGCATCTCGACCCGTCCGTCGGAGTGACCGATCACCACGCGGTCGCAGATGTCGATGAACAGCCCGTTCTCGACCACGCCCGGCACCTGGTTCAGCACCAGCGCCAGCTGGCGCGGATCGCCGATGCGGCCCAGGTGCAGGTCGAGGATGCGGTTGCCCTCGTCCGTGGCATAGGGCGTCGCGCCGTCCATCCGCAGCACCGTCTCGCGCCCCGCCACGTCGAGCGATTCCAGCGCCTCCTCGATCAGGGCGCGCGTGGCCTGCCAGCCGAAGCCGATGATCTCGACCGGCAGGGGAAACTTGCCCAGCGTCTCGACCTCCTTCGCCGCGTCGGCGATCACCACCATGCGGTCGGACGCGGTGGCGACGATCTTCTCGTGCAGCAGCGCGCCGCCGCCGCCCTTGATCAGCGACAGGTCGGGGTCGACCTCGTCCGCGCCGTCGATCGTCAGGTCCAGCCAGCCGGCATCGCCGAGGCCGATCACCTCGATGCCCAGCTCGCGCGCCAGCTCGGCCGTGCGGGCCGAGGTCGGCACCGCGCGAAAGCGCAACCCCTCGTCGCGCACCCGCTCGCCCAGGCAGCGCACCAGCCAGGCCGCGGTCGACCCGGTACCCAGGCCCACGCGCATGCCGTCCTCGACCAGGTCCGAGGCGCGGCGGGCGGCGGCGTATTTCGCCTTGTCGATGGGGGACAGGTCCGGGCTCATGCGGGTCTCCTTGGTCGGTCCGGCGGCACCGCGCGGCGCGCACGATGCGGTTCGGCGGCCTTATAGGCGCGCCCGCGCCCCTGCGCGACCCGGAATCGCCACCTTGCCCGCGCGGCCCGCGCGTGTTCGGATGGGACTTTCTGCAAGGGGTCGCCCATGTTCCTGTCGGTCTTCGAGATGTTCAAGGTGGGCATCGGCCCGTCGTCGTCGCACACGATGGGGCCGATGGTGGCCGCCGCGCGCTTCCTCGACGCGCTGCGCGAGGCGCCGTTCACCGCCTCGGGCCTGCGCGCCTCGCTGCACGGCAGCCTCGCCTTCACAGGCGTGGGCCACGCGACGGACCGCGCCACGGTGCTCGGCCTCGCCGGCTTCCGCCCCGAGACCTACGACGCGGACGCGGCCGAAAAGGCGCTGTCCCGCATCCGCGAGACCCGCAAGGTCGAGCCCGACGGACTGCCGCCGCTGGCCTTCGACCCCGAGAAGGACCTGCATTTCGACTTCGGCCCGCCCCTGCCCGGCCATGCCAACGGGATGGTCCTGATGGCGACCGACGCGCAGGGCGACGTCATCATGCGCGAGACGTACTTTTCCGTCGGCGGCGGCTTCGTCCTGACCGAGGCCGAGCTGAAGCAGGGCCGCGACACCGACACCGGCCCCGCCGTGCCCTACCCGTTCAAGACCGCGGCCGAGATGCTGGCGATGGCGCACGACAGCGGCCGCAGCATCGCCCAGATGAAGCGCGCCAACGAGGACAGCCGCGGCGGGCCGGCGGCGCTCGACCGCGGGATGGCGCGGATCTGGCAGGTGATGGAGGATTGCATCGACCGCGGCCTGGCCACCGATGGTACGCTGCCCGGCGGGCTGAACGTGCGCCGCCGCGCCAAGGCGATCCACGACCAGCTGCAGGCCGAACGCAGCCGCAACCAGTCCGCACCGCACACGATCAACGACTGGATGAGCGTCTACGCCATGGCCGTGAACGAGGAGAACGCCGCCGGCGGGCAGGTCGTCACCGCGCCGACGAACGGTGCCGCGGGCGTCGTCCCGGCGGTCATCCGCTACTGGCTGGACCACGTGCCCGGCGCGTCGAAGAAGAAGATCCCCGATTTTCTGCTGACGGCGGCGGCGATCGGTGGGCTGGTGAAGTACAACGCCTCGATCAGCGGCGCCGAGGCCGGCTGCCAGGCCGAGGTCGGCAGCGCCGCGGCGATGGCGGCGGCGGGGCTGGCCGCGGTCATGGGCGGCACGCCCGAGCAGATCGAGAACGCGGCCGAGATCGCGCTGGAACATCACCTCGGGATGACATGCGATCCGGTGAAGGGCCTCGTGCAGGTGCCCTGCATCGAGCGCAACGGCCTGGGCGCGGTCAAGGCGGTGTCGGCGGCGTCGCTGGCGCTGCGCGGCGACGGCGCGCATTTCGTGCCGCTGGACGCCTGCATCGAGACGATGCGTCAGACCGGCGCGGACATGAGCGAGAAGTACAAGGAGACCGCGCTCGGCGGGCTCGCGGTCAACGTGCCGAATTGCTGAGCAAGCACAGCGGGCCAAACTGCCGATAGCAGTCAGCCGGCGGAACGCTAACGGCGTCTAGCGCGCCGATTCGGTGCGTGCGCCCGGGCCGGGCACGATCTCTCCGACCGACAGCACGGGCGAGGCGTCGATATCGGCGGCGTCCAGCATCGCCGCGACGCGTTCCAGCGCGGCGACGATCATCGCCTGTTCCCAGTCGGGCAGCGATTCGAATTCCTTGACGTAGCGCTGCTGCAGCGCGTCCGGCGCGCCCAGCACCTTCTCGCGGCCGGCCTCGGTCACGATCAGGTGGGTCTGGCGCCGGTCGGTCTTGGACCGCTCCCGGTCGAGCATCCCGTAGCTTTCCAGCTTCTTGATCAGCGCCGAGATCGTCGCCTGCGTGACGCCCATGCGCGTCGCCACCTCGGTGGGCGTGGCGTGCCCCTTCTCGCACACGATCTGCAGCACGCGCAGCTGCACGGCGGTCA
>NZ_JBELMH010000069.1:0-19484 GCF_042096055.1 Citreimonas sp.
TCCGCTCGCCGGTCAGGTAGGGCAGGAACAGCGGGCCGGGCTCGGCCGCGGCGGCGTCGTCCAGCAGGGCGGCGACGGGGCGGTTCAGCAGGTCGGCCAGCCACGCCATCGGCCGCGCCCCGTTCAGCATCGCCGCCATCTGGAAATACCGTCTCTCCAGCGTGTGCGCGTAGGCGTGCACGAGGCTGTCGGGGTTCGGCCGGTAATCGGCCGTCGTCACGAACAGCTGCCCCGACGTGCCGAGCGACAGGAAACCGTCACCGGCGTCGCAGGCTCCGAGGCCAACCGCGCCGGCGGCCGCGTCCCCTGCCCCGGTCGCCACCGGGATGCCGCGGGCAAGGCCGAGCGTGTCCGCCGCCTCGGGCCGGAGCCTGCCGGCAATGTCCGTGCCGGGGCGGATGTCGGGAAGCCAGGCCGCGTCCGTCGCGCTGATCCCGCAGATCTCGGAGGACCACGCGCGCGTCGCCTGGTCGAGCCAGCCGCTGCCGGCCGCGTCCGACGGGTCGGTGACGCATTCCCCGTGCAGACGCAGGCCGACGTAATCCTTCGGCAACAGCACGTGCGCGATGCGGGCGTGGGTCCGTGGCTCGTGGCGCGACATCCAGAGCAGCTTTGGCGCGGTGAAGCCGGGCATGGGCGGCGCGCCGGTCAGCTGTCCGATATGTGGGACGCACTCGGCCATCTCGGCGCATTCCGCCACCGCGCGGCCGTCGTTCCACAGGATGGCCGGGCGGATCGGCGCGTGCGCGGCGTCCAGCACGACCGCACCGTGCATCTGCCCGGACAGGCCAATGCCGCGCACCCGCGCACGTGTCGCAGGGTCGAGCTGGCCGGTCGCGGTCACGACCGCCGCCCACCACGCCGCGGGATCCTGTTCGCTGGCCTCGGCGAAGGGGTGCGCGATCGCGAGCGGCGCGTGGCCGGTGGCCGCGACGGCGCCGGACCCGTTGATCGCGCAGACCTTCACGCCGGACGTGCCGATGTCGATGCCCAGGTACATCGTCACTCCCTTGTGGCCTTGTCCGCCGCCAACCGCCCCTGACCGCGTCAGGTCAGTCGGCGCCGCGTTCAGGCCACCCTAGCCCGGGTTGCGCCCGGCGACATAGGCCCGAAGCGCCGCTTCCATGCCCTCGGCCCAGATCAGGCGCAGCCAGCGCTGGAACGCGGTGGCAAAGCGTTCGTACCCAGCGAGGTCCCCGTAGATCGAGGCCTGTTCCAGCCATGCCGTGGGCCGTTCGCGCGCGACCAGCGCCTGTGCCTGCAAGTCGTTCCAGTACGGATCGTTCGGTTCGATCACCGATCCGTCCTCGCGCGTGCCGGCGCACATGCGCGCCCAGGCGGCTTCGGCCAATGCGAGGCCGTCGAGCGGGGCCCCGGTCTCGAGCGCATCGCGCAGGATCGGCAGGACGAACCCTGTATGCCGCGAGGAGCCGTCGAAGGCGACGCGCCGCGTGGTGTCGCGGATCGCCGGGTTGGCGAAGCGCGTCTCGATCAGGCGCGCATAGCCGGCGGGCGTCATGCCGGGCACGGCGGCGACATGCGGCACGATCTCGTCCTGCTCGACCTTGCGCCAGAACGGCGCGATCGCGGGATGCGCCATGCAGTCGGCGATGGTCTGGACGCCCAGCACCTCGCCCGCGTTGGCCAGCAGCTGGTGCCCGGCGTTGAGGATGCGGATCTTCATCGCCTCGTAGGCGTGCACGTCGTCGGTGAAGGTCGCGCCGACGCGGTCCCAATCCGGGCGGCCGGCGCAGAACGCGTCCTCGATCACCCATTGGCGGAAATTCTCGTGCGTGACGGGTGCAGCGTCGTCGATGCCGAAGCCGCGCGCGGCCGAAATTTCGGCCGGGCCGGTTGCGGGCACGATGGAATCGACCATCGAATTCGGGAAGGTGCACCGGTCCGCGATCCAGTCGGCGAGCGCCGCGTCCTGCAGCCGGGCGAGTCCCACCACCGCGTCGCGCGTGATCGCGCCGTTGCCGCGCAGGTTGTCGCAGCTTTGCACCGTGAACGGGCCGTGAGCCGCGTCGCGCCGCAGCCGCAGGGCGGCGACGATGGCACCGAACGCGGTGCGCGGAATGTCCGGGTTGGCGGCGTCGAAGACGATATCGGGATGCCCGGGGTCGAAGGCGCCGGTGGCGGCGTTCACGTAGTACCCGCCCTCGGTCACCGTCAGCGACACGATGCGGATGGCCGGATCGGCCATGCTGGCGATCAGCGCGGCGTTGTCTTCCTCGACCTGCACGAAGTCGATCATCGAGCCGCAGACCTCGGCGCGGCTCGCATCGGGGGCCAGCTCGATCAGCGTGGTCAGGCAATCCTGCGCCAGAAGCCGCTCGCGCATGGCAGCGTCGCCGGGGCGGACGCCGGCGCCGATGATGGCCCAGTCGTGCGCCAGGCCGTCCTGCATCAGCCGGTGCAGGTACCACGCCTGATGCGCGCGGTGGAAATTGCCGACGCCGATATGCACGATGCCGGGGCTCAGGTCGGCCGCGCCGTAGCGCGGGCGCGCGACGTCCGACGGCAGATCGCCGAGCGTGGCGCGGCTCAGCCGCGTTGGGTCCTTGGGCATCAGCTCATCCATTGTCCGCCGTCCACGTTGTAGGTTTGCGCGACGATGTAGCGGGCCTCGTCGCTGGCCAGGAACACGGCCATGCCGGTCAGGTCCTCGGGCACGCCCATGCGCCCGAAGGGCACGGCGGCGCCGACCTCGGCCTTCTTCTGGCCCGGCGCCTTGCCCTCGTACTTCGCGAAGAACGCGTCGACGCCGTCCCAGTGCTCGCCGTCCACGACGCCAGGCGCGATCGCGTTCACGGTGATGCCGTGCGGGATCAGGTTCAGCCCGGCAGATTGCGTGAGCGAGATCACCGCGGCCTTGGTCGCGCAGTAGACCGCGACCAGCGGCTCTCCGCGCCGGCCCGCCTGGCTGGCCATGTTGATGATCCGCCCCTGCACGCCGGCCTCGATCATGTGGCGCGCCACCGCCTGCAGCGTGAACAGCGTGCCCGAGACGTTGACGTCGAAGGCGCGCGCGTAGTCGTCGCGCGTGATCTCGGCGATCGGCGCGGCGGTGAAGATGGCGGCGTTGTTGATCAGGATGTCGATCCGGCCGAACGCATCCACAACGTGGTCCACCGCCGTGTCGATGCTGTCCTGCCGCGTCACGTCGAGCTCGACCGCGATGGCGCCCTCGATCCTCTGGGCCGCGTCGCGCGCACGGGCGATGTCGATATCCGCCAGCGCCACGCGCGCGCCTTCCGCCGCGTAGGCGCGCGCGAAGGCCAGCCCGATCCCGCGCGCCGCCCCGGTGATCAGGGCCGTCTTGCCGTCCAGCCGCATCACGCCACCCGCAGGCCCGCTTTGTCGAAGCGGTGCATCTGGTCCTCGCGCGGCGCCATCGAGACGGTGTCGCCGTGGCGCAGCCCGACCTCGCCGGTGGCGCGCACGGTGATCGTCTCGGCCAGCCCGGTGCCGTGCACGTGAAGGAACGTATCCGAGCCGAGGTGTTCGGCCACGCCCACGGTGCCGGTCCACGGGCCGCCCTCGACGATGTCGAGATGCTCGGGGCGGATGCCGATTGTGGCCGCACCGTGCTGCGCGGCGGCGTTGCCCTCGATCAGGTTCATCCGGGGCGAGCCGATGAAGCCCGCGACGAACAGGTTGCGCGGCGCGCGGTAAAGCTCGAGCGGGCTGCCCACCTGCTCGATGTTGCCGGCGCGCAGCACCACGATCTTGTCGGCCATGGTCATCGCCTCGACCTGGTCGTGGGTGACGTAGATCATCGTGGTGGCCAGCTTCTTGTGCAGCTCGCCGATCTCCATCCGCATGCCGACGCGCAGCGCGGCGTCGAGGTTCGAGAGCGGCTCGTCGAAGAGGAAGGCCGCCGGCTCGCGCACGATGGCGCGGCCGATGGCGACGCGCTGGCGCTGGCCGCCGGACAGCTGGCCCGGCCGGCGGTCGAGATAGTCGGTGAGGTTCAGCGCCTTGGCGGCCGCGTCGATCCGGCGGGCCTGTTCGTCCTGCGGCACGCCGGCCATCTTCATCGGGAAGGCGATGTTCTTGCGCACGCTCATGTGCGGGTAAAGCGCGTAGGACTGGAACACCATCGCCAGGCCCCGCTTGGCCGGCGGCGTGTTCGAGGCGTCATGGCCGTCGATCAGGATCGCGCCCGACGTGATGTCCTCGAGCCCCGCGATCAGGCGCAGCAGCGTGGACTTGCCGCAGCCCGACGGTCCGACGAAGACGCAGAACTCGCCGTCCTCGATCGTCAGGTCCAGCGGCGGGATGACGTTCACGTCGCCGAAGCTCTTGGTCACCTGCTCGAGCTTGATCTGTCCCATGGGGTGTTCCTTTCCTGTGGCCGTGGCGGCGTTACTTGACGGCGCCGAAGGTGAGGCCGCGGACGAGTTGCTTCTGGCTGAACCAGCCGAGGATGAGGATCGGCGCGATGGCCATGGTCGAGGCCGCCGAGAGCTTGGCGTAGAACAGACCCTCGGGGCTGGAATAGCTGGCGATGAACGCGGTCAGCGGCGCCGCGTTGGCCGCCGTCAGGTTCAGCGTCCAGAACGCCTCGTTCCAGGCAAGGATGAAGTTCAGCAGGATGGTCGAGGCGATGCCCGGAATGGCCATCGGCGTGAGCACGTGGAAGATCTCCTCGCGCAGGCCTGCGCCGTCCATGCGCGCCGCTTCGAGGATCTCGCCGGGGATCTCGCGGAAGTAGGTGTAGAGCATCCAGACGATGATCGGCAGGTTGATCAGCATCAGGATCACCACCAGCGCCGCGCGGTTGTCCAGCACGCCCAGCTGGATGCAGATCAGGTAGATGGGATACAGCACGCCCACCGCCGGCAGCATCTTGGTCGACAGCATCCACAGCAGGATGTCCTTGGTTCGCCGCCCCGGCACGAAGGCCATCGACCACGCCGCCGGCACCCCGACCGCGACGCCCAGCAGGGTCGACCCGCCGGCGATGATGACCGAGTTCCACAGGAAGCGCATGTAGTCCGACCGCTCCTGCACCACGACGTAGTTCTCGAGCGTCCAGCTGAAGTTCAGGAACAGCGGCGGATCGGCGACCGCCTCGGCCTCGGTCTTGAAGCTGGTGAGGATCGTCCAGAGGATCGGGAAGAAGATCAGCAGGGCGATGATCCATGCAAGCGCAGTGGTCAGGGCCTTGCGGCGGGGGGTGACGGCGCGTGCCATGTCTCAGGGCCTCACTTGTCCAGGTTCTTGCCGACGATGCGCATCAGGAAGATGGCGACGATGTTGGCAAGGATGATGGCGTAGACGCCGCCCGCGCTGCCCAGGCCCACGTTCTGGCTTTCGAGGACGCGCTGGTAGATCAGGTAGGTCAGCGTCCGGGTGCCGAAGGCACCGCCGGTGGTCACGAAGATCTCGGCGAAGATCGACAGCAGGAAGATCGTCTGGATCAGGATCACGATGGTGATCGCGCGGCTCAGGTGCGGCAGCACGATGTAGAAGAACCGTGACAGCGGCGTGGCGCCGTCCATCTCGGCGGCTTCGAGTTGCTCGCTGTCCAGCGACTGCACCGCCGTCAGCAGGATCAGCGTCGCGAAGGGCAGCCACTGCCACGAGACGATCATCACGATCGAGGTGGTCGGCACCTCGCTCAGCCAGGCGATGGGCTCGGCGCCGAAGAACCGCCACAGATGCGCGAGCAGCCCGTTGGTGGGGTCCATGAACATGTTCTTCCACACCAGCGCCGAGACGGTCGGCATGACGAAGAAGGGCGCGATCACGAGGATCCGCACGACGCCCTGCCCCCAGATCGGCTGATCCAGAAGCAGCGCCAGCAGGATGCCCAGCACCACCGTGATGATCAGGACGCCGCCGACGATCACCAGCGTGGTCTGCACGCTGGGCCAGAACGCGCTCGACGTGACGAAGCGGGCGTAGTTTTCCCATCCGGCCCAGCCGAGGTCACCGCCACGCAGCGGCAGGTACTGGCGGAACGAGAACCACACCGTCAGCGTCAGCGGCACCAGCATCCAGCCCAGAAGCAGGATCACGGCGGGCGCCATCATCAGGCGCGCGGCAGAGCGGGAATGCTGGGTGGCCATGAGGCAAAGCCTTTCGCGTCAGGCGCAGGGCCTGTTCTGTCGACGATCGCTGGGGCGAGGGGATGGCGGGCGGCCCGCAGGCCACCCGCCGGAGGCCCGGCTCAGTAGCCGGCGGCTTCCATTTCCTCGGTGGTGATCGCCTGTGCCTTCTCCAGCGCTTCCTCGACGGATTGCTGGCCGGCATAGACGGCGGAGAACTCCTGGCTCACCTGCGTGGCGATGCCGGCGAACTCGGGGATCGCGACGAACTGGATGCCCACGTAGGGGACCGGGTCGACGGTCGGCTGGGTCGGATCGGCCGCGCGGATCGATTCAAGCGTCATGCGTGCGAACGGCACGTCCTGATATTCCGGCGTCTCGTAGAGCGATGTGCGCGCGCCCGGAGGCACGTTGGCCCAGCCCTCGTTCTCGGCGACGAGCTCGATGTATTCCTTCGAGGTCGCCCATTCGATGAACTGCTTGGCGGCGTCAGCCTTCTGCGTGCCGGCGGGGATGCCCAGTGCCCAGGCCCACAGCCAGTTGGCGCGCTTTTCGACGCCCTCGGCGTTCGGTGCCAGCGCGAAGCCCACGCTGTCGGCGACCTCGGATTCGTCCGGGTCGGTCACGAAAGACGCGGCGACGGTCGCGTCGATCCACATGCCGCACTTGCCCTGCTGGAACAGCGACAGGTTCTCGTTGAAGCCGTTGGTGGCGTAGCCCGCGGGGCCGTAATCGTTCATCAGGTTGGTGACGAAGGTCAGCGCCTCTTCCCACTCGGGCTGGTCGAACTGCGGGGTCCAGTCCTCGTCGAACCAGCGCGCGCCGAACGAGTTCGCGGTCGCGGTGATCAGCGCACCGCCCTCGCCCCAGCCGGCCTTGCCGCGCAGGCAGATGCCGTTGATGTCTTCCGCGTCGTTGTCCATCGCGGCGGCGGCTTCGCGGATGAAGCCCCAGGTCGGCGCCTCGGGCATCTCGAGCCCGGCCTGCTCCATCAGGTCGGTGCGGTACATGATCATCGAGCTTTCGCCGTAGAACGGTGCGGCGTAGAGGGTGCCGTCGTGGCTGAGGCCGTCGCGCATCGCCGGCAGGATGTCCGCGGCGTCGTATTCCTCCGACAGGTCGTCGAGCGGCACGAGCCAGCCGTTGGCACCCCAGATCGGCGTTTCGTACATGCCGATGGTCATGATGTCGAACTGGCCGCCATTCGTGGTGATGTCGGTGGTGACGCGCTGGCGCAGCACGTTCTCTTCCAGCGTGACCCAGTCGACCCCGATGCCGGTCTCTTCGGTGAACCGGTCCGTGTAACCCTGCATGCGGATCATGTCGCCGTTGTTCACGGTGGCAATGGTGATCGTGGTGTCCTGCGCAAGGGCCGCGCCCGTGACGAGGGACAGCGCCGTGGTGGCGCCGAGAACGCGCTTCAATGGCATCGGAATTCCTCCCTGAGATTCGATGATGCCAGAATCGATACGGCACTGCACAGATTCGCGTCAATATTATTCTTTACGCGCGTTAATTTATGCCGAGGCGCGCATCACCAGCGACGCCTCGAACAGCGTCTGCACCTTGGCCGCCGGTCGCGCGCCCTCGGCGACGATCGACAGCAGCATGTCCAGGCTGCGCCCTGCGATCTGATCGTAGTCCTGCGACACGGTCGTCAGCGACGGGCAGGTGAAGCGCGAGAACGGGTGATCGTCGTGCCCGGCGACGCGCAGGGCGTGGCCTTCGCCGATGCCGACGCGGTACCCGCTTTCGTAGGCGGCCGCCAGAAACCCGATGGCCAGGCGGTCGTTGCTGCACAGCACGGTGTTGGTCGGCAGGCCCTGCTCCGCGATCAGTCGGCCGCCCTCGCGGTGCGCGATCTCCTCGAACGCCCAGCCGGTCCCGTCGACCGCCAGCACCATCGGCTCGTGCCCCAGCCGGCGCATGGCGGCTTCGTAGGCGTCGCGCCGCTTGTTGGCGTTGGGGTTGGGCGCGTCGCGCATCTCGAACAGCGCGGGCGGCTCGCCGGTGCGGGCGAGGTAATCGACGATCATCGCCGTGCTCTGGAAGTGGTCCGTGCCGAACATCGCATCGCCCACGCCGGCCACGTCGCAGTCGAACAGCACGGTCGGCACGTCGCCGCAGAACGCGTCAAGCGCGTCGCGATGCGACCGCCGCCCGATCGGGGCAAGCAGCACCCCGGCCGGGCGAATGCCCCGGAGGCTGTCGAGGTTGGCCACCTCGCGGTCCGGATCGCCGTGCGAGCTCAGCAGGATCGGGTTGTAGCCCGCGCCGCTGCAGAGCAGTTCCAAGTTGCGCGCGACCTCGGCGAAGAACGGGTCGGCCAGGAACGGGACGACGATGCCGATGTTGCGCGTCAGGTGCCGGTTCTGGTTGATCGCGTAGACGTTCGGGACGTAGTCGTAGCGCTCGAGCGCCGCCTCGATCCGCGCACGCGTCGACGAGCGCACCGAATTCGGGTCGTTGAAGAACTTCGACAACGTGGGACGCGAGATGCCGCTGAGCGACGCCAGCTCCTCCATCGTGCGAACGCGTTCCTGCCCCATCGCCCCTCCTCGTCGTTGCGGCCCCGCCTCCGGACCTTTACGCGCGAAAATAATTTCGCCGGTGCCGCGCCTTGTCAACGTGACGGCGCACGGTGGCCCCGAGCGCCGATCTTGCGGTATCAGACCAGGCGACGCGCGAACGGGCATAGGCCAGCCCGGCCCGCCTGTGCAATGCCCGCGGTCGGTCCCTCTAGGGCTGCGGCGCGCCGAGGACCACGTCGATCTCGACATCGTCGCCGTCGCGCCGGACCGTCAGCGTCACCTCGTCACCCGGCGCGTGCTCTTCCAAAGCGTCGCGCAGATCGGCCGAGCTTGCCACGCGCCGCCCGTCCACCGCGCGGATCGTGTCCATCGGCACAAGGCCCCCCGACGCGTCCTGCCGAGCCGCGCGCAGGCCGGCCTGTGCCGCCGGGCTGCCCGGTTCGACGCCCAGGACCAGCACGCCCTCGATGCCGCGGCGCCGCGCCAGTTCGGTGATGCGCTCGTCGTGCACCACGCCCAGCACCGGCGGGCGATAGCGGCCGGTCCGGATCAGCTGCGGCACCACGCGGTTCACCACGTCCACCGGCACCGCGAATCCGATCCCCGCGCTGCTGCCCGAGGGGCTGAAGATCGCGGTGTTGACCCCGATCAGGCGACCCGCGCTGTCGATCAAAGGTCCGCCCGAATTGCCGGGGTTGATCGCCGCGTCGGTCTGGATCAGGCCCTGGATCGTGCCGCTCTCGCTGGGGATCTCGCGGTCGAGCGCCGAGACGATGCCGGTCGTCAGCGTCCAGTCGAGCCCGAACGGATTACCGATCGCCAGCACCGACTGGCCGACGCGCAGCCCCTCGCTTTCGCCCACGGGCAGCGGCGCCGGCGGGTCCGCGCGCGTGTCGATGCGCAGCACCGCCAGATCGTGCCGTGGCGCCGCGCCCACCAGCGAGGCCGCCACCTGCCGCCCGTCCGCCAGCCGCACGCGCGCGCCCGATGCGCCCCGGACCACGTGCGCGTTGGTCACGATGTGCCCCTGCGCGTCCCACACGAAGCCCGAGCCCGTGCCCCGCGGCACGTCGACCGCGCGACGCGTCCAGGGGTCGAGCACGCGCTCTTCGGTGGTGATCGACACGACCGACCCGCGCGCCGCCTCGAACAGCGCGATGACGGTCTCTTCCTGCGGCGCCAGCTCGCCGCGCGGGGTGATCACGCGCGGGGCGACGGGTTCCGGCACGGAGCGCAGCAGGAACAGGCCAGCCGCCACCAGCAGCCCGAGCAGGAACGCCATCGCCAGGCTCGTCGGTTTCATGTCGCGGTCCTTTCGCTGCTGCCCTGCCCTGCCCGTCGGCGCCCGGGATAATGCGCATCCCGCCTTGCCCCTGCAAGCCGGGCACCTCGGGGCCACAACGCATCCCCCGGCACAGCGGTTCAGGGTCCCGCCGTCCCGCATGCGGATGCGGATGCGAAAGCTCGAGCGGCTCGCCCCCCGGTTTGACAGGCCGCGGCCGCAACCCTAAGGCAGGACAAGCGGGGCGCGATGGCGTCGCACCCCTGCATCCTTGATCCCGCATCGTCCTGAACGCCCGGACGTCGCCCCGCCCCGCGGCGGGCCTGCGCGAGAGGTGAACCATGCGCCAGACTGCCCCGAACACCGGACTTTCCGAGAACGCCGTCGGCATGGGGCTGATGGCGCTCGCCATGCTGCTGCTGCCGATCGGCGACGCCTTCGCCAAGCTGCTGACCGGCTCGATGCACCCGATCGAGGTGACCTTCGCCCGGCTCGTGGCCCAGGGGCTGTGCCTCGTCCCCGCGGCGCTGCTGCTGCGGCGGCGCCTGCGCGGGTCGATGTTCTCTCCGGTCGTGGCGCTGTCGGGCGGGCTGGTCATGGTGACGCTCGGCTGCCTGATCGGCGCCTTCTCGGTCATGCCCATCGCCACCGCCATCGCCATCTTCTTCGTCGAGCCGCTGATCCTGACAGCGCTGGCCGCCCCGCTTCTGGGCGAGCGCGTGGGCCCGCGCCGGTTGATCGCCGTCGCCGTGGGCCTGCTGGGCGCGATGATCGTGATCCGCCCCGGCGGGGGCCTCGGCCCCGCGGCCGCGCTGCCGCTGCTGGCGGCGCTGGCCTACGCGCTCAACATGATCGTGCTGCGACGTGCCTCGGGCGCGCGGTCGGGGCTGACCATCCAGTGCGGCGCGACCTTCTACGCCTGCCTCGGCATGGGCGCGATCCTGCTCGCGGCGTCCGCCGCGGGCCTCGTCGAGCCGGCGCTCGACCGCCTGCCCGCCTGGGGCTGGGCTGCGATCCTGGGCGCAGGCGGTTTCGCCGCCACCAGCTTCGTGCTGATCGCCGAGGCCTTCCGCCGGGTCGAGGCCGGCACGCTCGCGCCGTTCCAGTATCTCGAGATCATCGGCGCGACGGCGGCCGGCTATGTCGTCTTCGGTGATTTTCCGGACCTCTGGACCTGGGTCGGCGTCGCGATCATCCTCGCCTCGGGTCTCTACGTCTTCTGGCGCGAGCGGGCGCAGGGCGATCCGTCGCGACCGACCGCCCGATCGCGAAGCCGCCGCTTCCGGTCCCGGTGACGGGGCGTGCGGGGTTCCCTTCCGCGTCCGTCCCGATACTCTGCGCATCGAGGCAGAAGCAGACAATGGATGACCACATGCACAAGGCATTCTTCGCGGGCGCGGCGGTGGCGGCGTCGCTGATCGTCGCGACCGCATCCCCGGCGGCCGCGCAATCGGGGCGATACGAGGTCTACGGCGTGGCCGAGGACGACCTGCTGAAGCTGCGCGCCGGGCCGGGCACCGGCTTCATCGTCATCGCGGGCTTTCCAAACGGGACGCTGGTGCGGGTCTACGACTGCACCCAGACCGGTGGCACGCGCTGGTGCGAGGTGGCGATGGAGCGCGCGCGCGGCCTGCGCGGCTACGTCTCGTTCGCCTACCTGCGCCGGCGGTGAATCGAAACTCTATCGTGATTTCGTGGCCGCTTTTCTTGCAGGAAGGCGGAAGCCGCGCGCGCCCGCGATGGCCGGGCGCGCGCGGGACGCGTCATTCCCCCAGCGCGATGCCTTCGCGCCGCGGGTCGGCGCCGCCGACCAGCTGGCCGTCCTCGAGCGCGATGATGTGCAGCCCGCTGGTCAGGTCTCGCAGCTCGGTCTCGAAGCCCGCCTCCTGTAGCGGTCCTTCCAGGTCCGCCGCGCTGGTGCCCTGCTCGATGTCGAAGGTGCCGAAGCGGTTGACCAGGTGCGGCGCGGCCGCCGCCTGCTGCGGGTCCATGCCCCAGTCGAGGTAATTCACGATGCCCTGCGTCACGTAGCCGATGATCCGGCTGCCCCCGGGCGAGCCGATGACCAGCAGCGGCGCACCGTCCCGCATCACGATCGTGGGCGCCATGGACGAGCGCGGCCGCTTGCCCGGCTCGACCCGGTTGGCGATCGGGCGTCCGTCCTCGTGCGTGGCGAAGGAGAAGTCCGTCAGCTCGTTGTTGAGCAGGAAGCCCTGCACGAACAGGCGCGAGCCGAAGCCGTTCTCGATCGTGGTGGTCATCGACAGCGCGTTGCCCATCCCGTCGACGATCGAGATGTGCGAGGTCGAAGGGAGTTCCAGCGAGACGTCGTCACCCAGCAGCATCGCGTGGTCCCAGGCGGGCTCGCCCGGCTCGACGGTTTCCAGCGCCGTGCTCGGGTCCAGCATGCCCGCGCGCATCGACAGGTAATCCTCGGCCACCAGTCCCTTGGTCGGCATCGGCACGAAGTCGCTGTCGGCCATGTACCGACCCCGGTCCGCGAAGGCGAGGCGCGAGGCGTCGCCGATCAGCGTCCAGGCCTCGGCGCTGTCCGTGCCCATCGCGGCGAGGTCGAATTCTTCGAGCATCCCCAGGATCTGCCCCACGGTCAGCGCACCCGACGACGGCGGGCCCATGCCGCAGACATCCGCGTCGCGGTAGGGCACGCAGACCGCGTTGCGTTGGATCACGTCGTAGGTGGCGAAATCCTCGATGCTGAGAAGCCCGCCGTTCAGGCGCACCACGTCGACGATCGCCTGCGCCACGGGGCCGGAGTAGAACGCGGTCGCGCCGTCGGCGGCCATGGCGCGCAGCACGTCGGCATAGGCCTGGTTGGTCAGGGTGTCGCCCTCGGCGATGGGCTCTCCGCCCGGGTAGAAATACGCCGCCGTCGCGTCGAAGCGCGGCAGCCGGTCCTCGGGTTCCTCGGCGACCAGCCCGGCGAGGCGCGGCGACACGGTGAAGCCGTCCTCGGCCAGCGCGATGGCACGGTCGAACAGCCCCGCCCACTCCTGGTTGCCCCAGCGGGCATGCGCCTCTTCCAGCAGCGCAGGCGTGCCCGGCGTGCCGACGGAGCGTCCGCCCACGACGGCGTCCCAAAACGACAGCGGCTCGCCGTTCTCGTCCTGGAAGTAGGTGGGCGTCGCCTCCATCGGCGCGGTTTCGCGCCCGTCGAGCGTGGTGACCTCGCCGCTTTCGGCGTCGTACCAGACAAGGAACGCGCCGCCGCCGAGGCCCGAGCTTTGCGGCTCGACCAGCCCCAGCACGGTCTGCACGGCGACCATGGCGTCGGCGGCGGTGCCGCCCGCGCGCAGCACCTCGGCGCCGGCCTCGACCGCCAGCGGGTTCGCCGCGGCGACCATCCAGTCCTGGGCCGTGACCGGCTCGCCCGCCAGTTTCGCCTCGACCGCCTGCTGCGCCTCGGCGCTCAGACCCTCGATCACGCCGGAGGCGGTGCCCTCGGTCGTCACCGCGTCCGCCGCCTGCTGGGCGAGTGCGGGACCCGCGATCAGGCCCGCCAAGGCCATGGTCATCCATCTCGAAGTCATCGCGTCACTCTCCCTTTGCGTTTAACTCAAGTTCAGGATGCGCGACATGCGGGTTCTCGACAACCCTTGTGCCGGTCGTCCTGACCGCCGCTCAGGCCCCCCGCGCGCCGGCGCGCCGGGCGATGCGCGCCTCGAGCAGCGTCAGCGCGTCGTAGATCAGCACCGCGAACAACCCGACGATCAGGCCACCCTGCAGCACGAAGGCGGTGTTGTTGGTCAGCAGCCCCGCGATGATCACCTCGCCCAGCGTGCGCGCCGCAACCGTCGAGCCGATGGTCGCGGTCCCCAGCGCGATCACCACCGACAGGCGGATGCCCGCCAGGATCACGGGGGCGGCCAGCGGCAGTTCGACCTGCCACAGACGCTGGACCCGGCCCATCCCCATGCCGCGCGCGGCCTCCATCGTGCGCGGCGGCAGGGTCGACAGGGCGGTCATCGCGTTCTCGAAGATCGGCAACAGGCCGTAGAGGAACAGCGCCACCAGCGTCGGCCCCGCGCCAAAGCCCAGCACCGGCACCGCCAGCGCAAGCACCGCGACCGGCGGGAAGGTCTGCCCGACATTGGTGATGGTGCGCGACAGCGGGCGGAACGCGGCGCCGGCGGGCCGCGTCACCGCGATCGCCAGCGTCACCGCCACCACCGTCGCCAGAGCCGAGGCCGCAGCCACCAGCAGCAGGTGGTTCAGCGACAGCGACAGCAGCGACACGCGGTCGTAGATCACCGGACCGCCCTCGGGCGCGAAGGGTGCGAAGACCGGCGCGAAGGCCTGCGGCCACACCACGAGGGCGACCAGCAGCAGCGCCAGCGCCGCGCGCAGGATCGCCCCCGCCCTCATGCGTGGCGTTCGACGCGGGCGCGGATCGCGTCGAGCGTCACGCGGCCGACGATGGCGCCGTCGCGCGTGACCGGCAGCGCCTCGCGCCCAGTCCAGAGACATTCCGACAGCGCGTCGCGCAGGCTGGCCGTGTCCAGCACCGGATCGCCCGGCGCCTCGCCGTCCTCGACCAGCTTGCGCACCGGGATCAGCGACAGCAGGCGCATGGGGCGTTCCGCGTCGCCCACCATCTCGGCGACGAAACCGTTGGCGGGCCGGGCGACGATTTCCTCGGGCGGACCGTGCTGGACCAGCTGGCCGGCGTCCATCACGCCCACGCGGTCGGCGAGGCGGATCGCCTCTTCCATGTCGTGGGTCACCAGCACGATGGTCGAGCCGAGCTTCTGCTGGATCTCGCGCAGATCCGCCTGCGCGCGGGCGCGGATGATCGGGTCGAGCGCGCCGAACGGCTCGTCCATCAGCAGCAGGTCGGGGCGCGAGGCGAGCGCGCGCGCCACGCCCACGCGCTGCTGCTGCCCGCCCGACAGCTCGGCCGGGTAGCGGTCGCGAAAGGCAGCGGGGTCCATGCCGAACAGTTCCAGCAATTCGTCCACCCGCGCAGCGATCTTGTCCTTGGGCCAGCCCAGCAGGCGCGGCACGGCGGCGATGTTGCGCCCGACGCTGTGATGCGGGAACAACCCGTGACCCTGGATCGCGTATCCGATGCGCCGGCGCAGCAGATGCGGCGCGATGTCGGCCGTCGCCTCGCCGTTGATGCGCACGCTGCCCGAAGTCGGCTCGACCAGGCGGTTGATCATGCGCAGCAGCGTCGTCTTGCCGGAGCCCGACGTGCCCACGATCACGGTGATCGAGCCGGTCTCGATGGTCATGGATACCGAGTCGACGACCGTGGTGGTGCCGTAGACCTTGGTGATGCGGTCGATCTCGATCATGAATTCTCTCGCTTGGGGGTGCGGCGGGCGAAGTCCACCAGGATGTCCATCACGATGGCCGAGACCAGCGCCAGCACGACCGTCGGCACCGCGCCCAGCAGGATCAGGTCGGTCGCGGTCTGGTTCAGGCCCTGGAAGACGAAGGTGCCGAAGCCCCCGCCGCCGATCAGCCCGGCGATCACCGCCAGCCCGACGTTCTGCACCAGCACGATGCGCAGGCCCGCCAGGATCACCGGCAGCGCCAGCGGCAGCTCGATCCCCCACAGGCGTTGCGTGTTGGTCATCCCCATGCCGCGCGCCGCCTCAACCGCGGCGGGGGGCGTGGCGTTGAGGCCCGCCACCGTGTTGGCGACGACCGGCAGCAGGGAATAGAGCAGCAGCGCCAGGAACGCCGGGGCAAAGCCGATGCCCGCGATGCCGATGGCAGCCGCCGCCGGCACGGTCGCCGCGACCCAGGCCAGCACCGGGATCATGATGCCGAACATCGCCAGCGACGGGATCGTCTGCAGGAAGCTCAGCACCGGGATCGCGCCGCCGCGCAGCCGCGCGTTGCGGTGGCACAGGATGCCCAGCGGAAAGCCGATCGCCGCCGCCGCGGCCAGCGAGCCGAAGGCCAGCGCCACGTGCCGCATCGCGGCGGTCCGGAAGCCGGCGGCGCGGGCGCGGTATTCCTGCATGATCGACAGCTCGGACAGCGCGCCCGAGGCCAGGATCGCCGCCAGCGCGGCCAGCACCGCCGCCAGCAGCACCAGCCGCATCTTCGGTCCCGGCCGCAGCGTCGACAGCGCGTCGGCCATCAGCATCATGAAGACCAGAAGCAGGCACCAAAAGCCCGCCGCGGGCGAAACGCGCGCCAGATCGCCCGCATCCGCAAGCAGGCCGCCCGCCCCTTGCGCCATTACGAACAGCAGCCCCGCGAGGCCCAGCAGGCTGCCGCCCAGCCGCGCCCAGGGCCGCGCCGCCTGCACGCCGAGCGCCAGCCCGGCCAGCATCGCCGCCAGCGCGACCGCCACCACCACCGGGCCGGCGGCGTTCCACAGCGGAACGCCGTCGCCCGCGACAATGCGGTTGGCGCGCAGCGTGGCGAAGGGCAGCGCCAGAGCGATCAGCCCGAGCACCGCGAACAGCACGCCCGGGGGCGACAGCCCCCGAAGCGCGCCGCTGGCGGCGCCCGCGACCGCGCCCTGGGCCGCGATCAGTCCAGCACCCCGGTCTGCGTCAGGTAATCCCGCGCCACGGCGGCCGCCGGCTCACCGCCGACCTGGATGCGGCCGTTCAGCTGCTGCAGCGTCTGCATGTCGAGCCCCGAGAAGATCGGGTTCAGCACGTCCGGGATCGAGGGGTATTCCTCAAGCACCTCGGCGCGCACGATCGGCGTCGGCTCGTAGACCGGCTGCACGCCCTTGTCGTCGGCCATCACCACCAGCCCGGTGGCGCCCACGCCGCCGTCGGTGCCGTACACCATCGCCGCGTTGACGCCCGAGGTGCCGCGCGCGGCCGCCTGGATCGTCGCAGCCGTGTCGCCGCCCGACAGGATCACGGTCTGATCCTCGCCCAGATCGAAGCCGTAGGTCTCCTCCATTGCCGGAAGCACCGCGGGCGAGGACACGAACTCGGTCGACGCAGCCAGCTTGACCTCGCCGCCCCCGGCGACCCACTCGCCGAAATCGGTCATCGTCTCGAGCCCACCTTCCTCAGCTACCGGGCCGGTCACGGCGATCGCCCAGGTGTTGTTGGCCGGCGCGGAATCGAGCCAGACGATGTCGTTGGCCTCGGCGTCGAGTTCGCGCGCGCGCGCCAGCGCCTCGTCCGCGTTCTTCCAGACGTCGCTGTCGGCCTCGTTGAAGAAGAACGCGGCGTTGCCGGTATATTCGGGGTAGATGTCGATCTGACCCGCAAGCAGCGCCTCGCGCACGACCTGCGTGCCGCCCAGCTGCAGACGGCGCGTGACCGGCAGCCCGGCATCTTCCAGCGCCAACGCGATCATGTTGCCCAGCAGGCCGCCCTCGGTGTCGATCTTGGACGAGACGGTGATGTCCGCCTGGGCGGCGGTGGCGAGACCGGCGGACAGGCCGGCGGCGGCGAGAAACGCTTTGGTGATCATGGGTCTCGGGCTCCGTACGTGGCGTTACTGTTAATCTGATATCAACTTAGACGCCTGCGCCGTGGGGGCAACCCGGATGCTGCGCGCACCCTTGCGCGACCGGCCGCGGGGCGCTAAGCACGCCGCGCACGGGTGATTAGCTCAGTTGGTAGAGCGCTTCGTTTACACCGAAGATGTCGGCGGTTCGAGTCCGTCATCACCCACCAGCGCAGCCCTCCGGCCTGAGCTGACGGCAGCAAGCATCTGAAAATTATCAATATAGAGACGTCGGCCGGTCGCTCGGGCCGCGCGCCTGCGGGAAGCCATCGCGGTGCGCCTGCGTCCGGTGTGCGCGCCTCGCCAACGCTGAAATCGCGCCGGAGATTGTGCCGAAGAAGGGGAAAATGGTGGGTGATGAGGGATTTGAACCCCCGACATCTTCGATGTGAACGAAGCGCTCTACCACTGAGCTAATCACCCGATGGCGCGCTAGATACCGCCCCGACCTGCCATGCGCAAGAGGCCGATTGGCCGTTTTTCGGCCGAATTTCCGCACGGCCTCGACGCGCCGACGCCAATGAAAAAGCGCGCGACCGAAGCCGCGCGCCTGAAGGTTCGTTCCGGTGCCGCGCCTCAGTGGGCGCGGGCGCCGGTGGCCGTGTCCTCGCCCTGCAACCGCTGGGCTGCGGCGGCCTCTTCGGCCGCCTCGTCCCACTCGATCGGCTCGGGCTTCGAGACCAGCGCCAGTTCCAGCACTTCGGAGACGTGCTTGACCGGGATGATCTTCAGACCTTGCTTCACGTTGTCGGGCAGGTCGGCCAGATCTTTCTCGTTCTCCTCGGGGATGAGGACGGTGGTGATCCCGCCGCGCAGCGCAGCGAGCAGCTTCTCCTTCAGGCCGCCAATGGCGCTGGCGTTGCCGCGCAGCGTCACCTCGCCCGTCATGGCGATGTCCTTGCGCACCGGGATGCGCGTCAGCACCGACACGATGGACGTGACCATCGCCAGACCCGCCGAGGGTCCGTCCTTGGGCGTAGCGCCGTCCGGCACGTGGACGTGGATGTCCAGCTTGTCGAACGACGGCGGCTTCACCCCGATCTGCGGCGCGATCGACCGCACGTAGCTGGTGGCCGCGTCGATCGATTCCTTCATCACGTCGCCGAGCTTGCCGGTGGTCTTCATCCGGCCCTTGCCCGGCAGGCGCAGCGCCTCGATCTGCAGCAGGTCGCCGCCCACCGAGGTGTAGGCCAGCCCGGTCACGACGCCGATCTGGTTCTCGTCCTCGGCCAGCCCGTAGCGGTGCTTGCGCACGCCCAGGAAGTCGTCGAGATTCTCGCCCGTCACTTCGACGCGGTCGGTCTCCTTCTTAACGATCTTGGTCACCGCCTTGCGCGCGATCTTGGCGATCTCGCGCTCGAGGTTCCGCACGCCCGCCTCGCGGGTGTAGTAGCGGATCACGTTGGTCAGCGCCTCGTCGGTGATCGAGAACTCGGTCTTCTTCAGGCCGTGCGCCTTCACCTGCTTGTCGAGCAGGTGCCGCTTGGCGATCTCGAGCTTCTCGTCCTCGGTGTAGCCCGACAGCGGAATGATCTCCATCCGGTCGAGCAGCGGCCCGGGCATGTTGTAGCTGTTCGCGGTCGTCACGAACATCACGTTGCTCAGGTCGTATTCCACCTCGAGGTAGTGATCGACGAAGGTGCCGTTCTGCTCGGGGTCGAGTACCTCGAGCATCGCGCTCGCCGGGTCGCCGCGGAAGTCCTGGCCCATCTTGTCGATCTCGTCGAGCAGGATCAGCGGGTTCGAGGTCTTGGCCTTCTTCAGCGCCTGAATGATCTTGCCCGGCATCGAGCCGATATAGGTCCGGCGGTGGCCGCGGATCTCGGATTCGTCACGCACGCCGCCGAGCGAGATACGGATGAACTCGCGTCCCGTGGCCTTCGCCATCGACTTGCCGAGCGAGGTCTTGCCGACGCCCGGAGGGCCGACGAGGCACATGATCGGGCCCTTCAGCTTCTTCGAGCGCGCCTGCACGGCGAGATACTCGACGATGCGCTCCTTGACCTTGTCGAGGCTGTAGTGATCCTCGTCGAGGATGGTCTGGGCGCGGCCCAGGTCCTTCTTGACGCGGGACTTCACGCCCCACGGGATCGACAGCATCCAGTCGAGGTAGTTGCGCACCACGGTGGCCTCGGCCGACATGGGCGACATGTTCTT
>NZ_JBELMH010000070.1:0-10621 GCF_042096055.1 Citreimonas sp.
GCGGCGCGCAGCGCGTCCATGTCGCCCTTGCCCTGCGTCGCGATCACCAGGAACCCCGCCTCGGGCGCGTCGAAGGCGTCGCGGTGCGCGTCGACCTCGGGCATCGCCTCGGGCGTGGTGTCGGGCGCGCACAGCGTGCGGTGAAAATCGAAGCGGCCCGCCAGCTCGGCCAGCGCCTGCGCCACCGGGCTGGCGCCGCAGATCGCCAGCCGCGCGCGCGGCAGCACCGGCTCGACGAAGATATCCATCGAGCCTTTGCTGGGACAGCCGTTGCGGGCAAAGCGCACGCCCTGCCGCTCTTCGCCCGCCGACACGCCGCTGGCTTCCAGCAATTCCTCGGGCTGAAGCGAGATCAGCCGCGGCTGGCCGGTCTCGATCGCCTCGCGCACCGCGCGGGCGACCGCGGCGCGCGCGCAGCCGCCGCCGATCCAGCCCTCGACCACCGCGCCGGTCGCGTCCAGCAGCGCCCGCGCGCCGGGCTTGGCGGCGGTGGCGTCCAGCGTTCGGATCACGGTCGCCACGGCGAAGGGCGTCTCGGCGCGCATCAGCCGGTCGATGGCGGACTGCACCTTGCGGTCGACGGGAAAGGGCATCGCGGACATCAGGGTCATATCCTTGCAAGCTCCGGTTCGAGGGCGTCGAGGTCGGCCAGCGTGCCCGCGGGCGCGAAAAGATCGAGATGCGGCAAGGCGGCGGCCATGCCGCGCGCGACCGGCGCGTAGCCGTCCCAGCCCTTCAGCGGGTTCAGCCAGACGATCCGGCAGCCGCGTTTCCGCAGCCGGCCGAGTGCCGCGCCGATGCGGTCGGGGTCGGCGCTGTCGTAGCCGTCCGACAGGATCAGCACGACGGTGCGGCCGTCCACCGCGCGCCGCGCGTAGGTGCGCGCGAAATGGTCCAGCGCCTCGCCGATCTTCGATCCGCCGCCGAACCCGTCCGACAGCAGCGTCAGCCGGTTGAGCGCGCGCAGCGGGTCGGGGTCGCGCAGCGCGTCGGCGATCCGCACCAGCCGGGTGTGGAACAGGTACGCGTCGGTGTCCGGATCGGCGCGCATCAGCCCCGACAGGAACGCGAGGAACGGGCGGGCGTACAGCGTCATCGACCCCGATACGTCCGCCAGCGCGACGATCTTCACCGGCCGGTCGGGCCGCGTCCTGCGCGCAAGCTGCAAAGGTTCGCCCCCGGTGGCGAGGCTGCGGCGGATCGTGCGGCGAAAGTCGACGCCCGCGCCCTTGCGCGCCGCGCGACGACGGCGCGAGCGGCGGTCCCGCAGCGCCGCCCCCAGCCGGCGCGCGACCGCCTCGGCCTCGGCCACGTCGGCCGGAGAGACCACGTCGCGCAGGTCCTTCTTCATCAGGTTGCGCAGGTCGGACGCGACCAGTTCGCCGCTGCCTTCGGCCTCGGTCTCGCCCTCGCCGTCGTCCCGCTCGGGGCTGTCGGCGCGGCCGGTGCCGGTGCTGCGCACGGTCCCGTCCTCGAGGGTGCTGCGCGTCGTCCTGTCGGATCGCGCGGTGGGCATGACGCGTTCGCGTACCCGGCCCTCGTTCAGCCAGAAGGCGTCGAACAGCGCGTCGAAGCGCGCGATCTCCTCGGCGCGGCCGGCGCAGACGGCCTTGAGCGCCAGCCGCGTCATCGCCGGATCAGCCACGCAGACATGGCCCAGCGCCTGCAATGCGGTCTCCGCCTCTCGTACGCCCAGCGCGAAGCCGTGCACGCGCAGATGCGCCAGGAACCCGGTCAGGCGCGCGGCGATGCCGGGGTCGCGCGCGGCGAAGCGGGTGACGCGGCTCATGCCGCCTTGCCCGCCAGGCGCGCGGCGACCTCGGGCGGCAGCGCCGCGCGGTCGCCTTGCGTCTTCAGCAGCGTGGCCAGCGCCACGTGCAGCACCGCCGGGTCGTCGCTCAGGTCCGACAGGCCCAGCCCCGCCACCGCGGCGGCGAAATCCAGCATCTCGGCGACGCCGGGGACCTTCTCGAGGTCCTCCTTCCGCACCGCCTGCACGAAGCCCACGATCTGCGTCGCCAGCCGCGCCTCGACCTGCGGCGCGCGGGCACGCAGGATCGCCATCTCGGTCTCGCGGTCGGGGTAGTCAACATGCGCGTAAAGGCACCGCCGCCGCAGCGCGTCCGACAGGTCGCGCGTGCCGTTCGAGGTCAGGATCACGTGCGGCCGCGTCACCGCTTGGATGGTCCCCAGTTCGGGCACCGTGATGGCGAAGTCCGACAGCACCTCCAGCAGGTAGGCCTCGAATTCCTCGTCGGCGCGGTCGATCTCGTCGATCAGCAGCACCGGGGCCACGTTCTGCCGGATGGCGGCCAGCAGCGGCCGCTCCAGCAGGAACGCCTCGGAGAAGATGCGCGCCTCGGCGGCCTTGGCGCCCTCGCCGTCCTCGGCCGCGGCACGGATCGACAACAGCTGCTTCTGGTAGTTCCACTCGTAGATCGCCTGCGCGGCGTCCAGCCCCTCGTAGCATTGCAGCCGGATCAGCCGCGTGTCGCGCGCCTGCGCCAGCGCGCGGGCGATTTCCGTCTTTCCGACACCGGCCGCGCCTTCCAGCAGCAGCGGCCGGCCCAGCGCGATGGCGAGGTGAAGCGCCATCGCCAGGTCGGGAGAGGCGACGTAACCCTTTCGGGCCAACTCGTCCTGAAGTGTCTTCCACTCGTCCATGTCGCCCCTCCCTGGCGCCACGCCCGGCCGAAGCCGGACGCGGACCCCTCAGCCGTGCAGGCCCAGATCGTGCGCGATCTTCCAGACGCGCCAGTGATCGTGAGGCATGTGCGCCTGCCGCAGCCCGAAGGCGCGGAACGCGTCGTGCACCGCGTTCGAGAAGGCCGGCACCCCGCCCACGTTCGGGCTTTCACCCACGCCCTTGGCGCCGATCGGGTGATGCGGGCTGGGCGTCTCGGTGTGGTCGGTGGTGTAGTGCGGCGTCTCCCAGGCCGTGGGCAGGAAGAAGTCCATCAGCGTGCCGGTCTTGCAGTTGCCCAGGTCGTCGTAGGCGATCTCCTGGCCCATCGCGATGGCCAGCGCCTCGGTCAGGCCGCCGTGGACCTGGCCCTCGATCACCATCGGGTTGATCCGCGTGCCGCAATCGTCGAGCGCGTAGAACTGGCGGATCTTGTGCTCGCCGGTGTCCACGTCGATCTCCATCACGCAGATATAGGCGCCGAACGGGTAGGTCATGTTGGGCGGGTCGTAGTAGCTGACCGCCTCCAGCCCCGGCTCGATGCCCGGGATGGCCTGGTTGTACGCGGCGTAGGCGATCTCGGTCATGGTCTTGAACCGCTCGGGCGCGCCCTTGACCGCGAAGCGGTCGACGTCCCATTCCAGATCGCCGTCATGCACCTCGAGAAGGTAGGCCGCGATCATCTGCGCCTTGGCGCGGATCTTGCGCCCCGCCATGGCCGCCGCCGCCCCCGCCACCGGGGTCGAGCGCGACCCGTAGGTGCCGAGGCCGTAGGGCGCCGTGTCGGTGTCGCCTTCCTCGATCGTGATCATGTCCGACGAGATGCCGATTTCCGACGCCAGGATCTGGCCGAAGGTCGTGGCGTGGCCCTGCCCCTGGCTGATCGTGCCCAGCCGCGCGATGGCCGACCCGGTGGGGTGGATGCGGATTTCGCAGCTGTCGAACATGCCCATCCCGAGGATATCGCAGTTCTTGACCGGCCCGGCGCCCACGATTTCCGTGAAATGCGTGAGGCCAATGCCCAGCAGCGTGCGCGTCTCGCCGCGCTTGAACGCCTCCACCCGCTCGGCCTGTTCCTTGCGAAGGCCTTCGTAGTCCACCGCCGCCAGCGCCTTGTCCCAGGCCGTGTGGTAGTCGCCGCTGTCGTATTCCCAGCCCAGCGCCGAGTGGTAGGGGAACTGGTCGGCGCGGATGAAGTTCTTCCGCCGCAGCTCGGCCGCGTCCATGTTCAGCTCGATCGCCAGGACCTCGATCATCCGCTCGATGAAATACGCGGCCTCGGTCACGCGGAACGAGCAGCGATAGGCCACGCCGCCCGGCGCCTTGTTGGTGTAGACGCCGTCGACGCCCACGTAGGCCACGGGGATGTCGTAGGACCCGGTGCAGATGTGGAAGAACCCGGCGGGGAACTTGGTCGGATCCGCGCAGGCGTCGAACGCGCCGTGGTCGGCGGTCACGTGGCAATGCAGGCCGGTGATCTTGCCGTCCTTGGTGGCGCTGATGCGGCCCTTCATCCAGTAGTCGCGGGCGAAGGCGGTGGCCATCAGGTTGTCCATCCGGTCCTCGATCCACTTCACCGGCTTGCCGGTGACGATGGACGCGACGATGGAACAGACGTAACCGGGGTAGACGCCGACCTTGTTGCCGAAGCCGCCGCCGATATCCGGGCTGATCACGCGGATGTCGTGCTCGGCGATCCCCGACAGAAGCGAGGCGACCGTGCGCACCACGTGCGGCGCCTGGAAGGTGCCCCACAGCGTCAGCTTGCCGTTGACCTTGTCCATCGACGCGACGCAGCCGCAGGTTTCCAGCGGACAGGGGTGGGTGCGGTGGTAGTACACCATCTCCTCGGCCACGACCTCCGAGCTTTCGATCGCCTGCTCGGTGGCTTCCTTGTCGCCCTCCTCCCACAGGAAGATGTGGTTGTGGTGGCGGCGGGCGCCGTGGGCGCCGGGCGTCGCGGTGTCCAGATCCTCGCGCAGCACCACATCGGTCGTCAGCGCCTCGAACGGGTCGACGATGACGGGCAGGTCCTCGTAATCGACCTCGACCAGCTCGATCGCGTCGGCGGCGATGTAGCGGTCCTCGGCCACCACGAAGGCGACCTCCTGGCCCTGGAACAGCACCTTGCCGTCGGCCAGCACCATCTGCTTGTCACCGGCCAGCGTCGGCATCCAGTGCAGGTTGAGCGGCTTGAGATCCTCGGCCGTCAGCACGGCGATCACGCCCGGAAGCGCCAGCGCGGCCGAGGCGTCGATGCTCTTGACCCGCGCATGGGCGTATGGCGAGCGCACGAAATCGCCGAACAGCATGCCCGGCAGCTTCAGGTCGTCGACGTAGTTGCCCTTGCCTTGCGTGAAGCGCGCGTCCTCGACCCGCTTGCGCGCGCAGCCGAGGCCCTTGAGCTTCTCGACGCGCTCTTCGCGATCCTCGAAATCCTTCATTGTGCCGCCTCCCGGGCAGAATTCATTTCCGCCGCAGCGGCGAGAATGGCCTTCACGATGTTCTGGTAGCCGGTGCAGCGGCACAGGTTGCCGGACATGCCGAAGCGCACCTCCTCCTCGGTCGGGTTCGGGTTCTCCTGCAGCAGCCGGTGCGCGCGGGTGATCATCCCCGGCGTGCAGAAGCCGCATTGCAGCCCGTGATGCTCCTTGAACATCTCCTGCAGCACGTGCAGCCCGTCCGGGTTGCCCAGCCCCTCGATCGTCGTCACCTCGGCGCCGTCGGCCTGCGCCGCGAAGACGGTGCAGGATTTCACCGACTTGCCGTTCATCTCGACCGTGCAGGCGCCGCAATGGGACGTCTCGCAGCCGATATGCGGGCCGGTGATGCCCAGCTCCTCGCGCAGCACGTGGATCAGCAGCTGGCGCGGTTCGGACAGAAGCTCTTTCTTCTGGCCGTTCACCGTCATCTTGATGTGCATCTTGCTCATGTCAGTCTCCTCAGGCGCGCTGGAACGCGCGGGCGATGGCGCGCGACAGGATCACGCCGGCCACGTGGCGCTTGAATGCGATGGGCCCGCGGTTGTCCTCCTGCGGGTCGATGTCGGCCAGCATCGCCTCGACGGCGGCACTTACGGCGGCCTCGTCGCAGCTCGTGCCGGTGATCGCCTGCGCGGCGGCTTCGGACCAGACGGGCGTGTCGCTGACGTTGGTCATGGCGATGGAGGCGGACGTCACCGTGCCGCCCTCGGCCTCGATCAGCACGGCGGCGGCCGCGGTGGCGTAGTCGCCGATCTTGCGCTTCTGCTTCTCGTAGGCGTAGCCGCCCTGCGTCGCCGCAAAGCGCACCTGCACCAGGATCTCGTCGTCGGCGCGGTCGGTCATATAGGCCGCCTCGTAGAAGTCGCGCGCCGCGACCTCGCGCCGGCCCTCGGGGCCTTCCAGCACATAGGTCGCGCCCAGGCACTGCATCAGCCCCGGCATGTCGTTGCCCGGATCGCCGTTGGCGACGTTGCCGCCGATCGTGCCCATGTAGCGCACCTGCGGGTCGGCGATCTGCAGCGCGGTCTCGCGCAGGATCGGAGCCGCGGCGAACAGCTCCTCGCTGGCGATCAGGTCGTGCTGTGTCACCATCGCGCCCAGCGTCACCGTGCCGTCCGCGACCGAGACCTGCTTCAGCTCGGGCACCGCCTGGAGGTCGACCAGGTGTTCCAGGTCGGCCATGCGCAGCTTCATCATCGGGATCAGGCTGTGCCCCCCGGCCAGCACGCGGGCATCGTCGCCCAGCTCGGCCAGCAGCTTCACCGCCCCGGCGACATCCGCCGGCCGGTGGTATTCGAAAGCGGATGGTATCATGTGCTCCTCCCTGCGCCGGTCCTCCGGCGGGGGAAGTCTCGGTCACGAATTGCATGCCGCGATATGCCGTCGCACAACCGGCGCGGACCGCTGCACGAACGGCGAACCGGTGTTCACGAACGGCGTATGCAGGTGCAGCGAAGGCCCGCGCCCGGCGACTCGGGGCGCGAGGCGGTCAGAGGCCGAGGTGGTCGCGCACCGCGTTCAGCCGCGCCCGGCTGACCGGCGCCTTGGCGATGGCGGGCACGTCCTCGAAGAACACCACGCCGGTGTCCTTCTTGCGCTCGAACCCGCTGACATGGCGGCGGTTCACGATGTAGCTGCGATGCGTGCGGATCATGTCGCCACCCGGCAGCCGCCGCGCGCTCTCCGAGATCGACCAGGGGCACAGCGCCTTGCTGTCGCCGAAATAGAGCACCGTGTAATGCCCCTCGGCGCGGATCGCCGCGACGTCCTCGATCCCGACGAAGCGGATGCGGCCCTCGCGCTCGTAGGGGATGCGGTAGGCCGGGTCCGCCTCGGAGGGCGGCGGCGGCGCCTCGGCCACGCCGGGCGGCTCGGGCGACGGCACGGGTGCGGCCACCGGCCCCGCGCCCGCCACGGCCGCCGCCTCGTTGAAGGTCACGCCGGTCATGATGAACGCGGCCGAGATCAGGAACGCCGCCAGCGTCACCCCGAAGGCCAGCGTCGCGTTGTCCAGCCCCGGCCCGCCGCCGCGCGCGCCCGGGTCGGGCACGAAGGACGTGCCCGCCATCGCCACGAAATGCACCGCGAAGACCGCGATGCCGAAGCCCAGCGTGCCCGACAGGATGTTGCGCAGGTCCCGCCCCGCATAGGCCAGCCAGAACGCCGCCACGCTCAGCGCGATCGAGATCGCCACCGCGACAGCGATGCCCGCCACCGTGTAGACCGGGATCGCCATGCGCATCCCCGACATGCCGATGTAATGCATCGCCGGGATGCCCACGCCCACCAGCACGCCCGCCACCAGGATGCGCCGCGGGCTGCGCGCGCCGAAATGCATCAGCATCAGGCCCAGCCCGACGATCAGGATCGCCGTCAGGGCCGAAATCATCGTCGTCAGCGCGTCGTAGTAGAAGGGCACCGGCAGGCGCAGGCCCAGCATGGCGACGAAATGCATCGACCAGACGCCGCCGCCCAGCACGATCGCCGACATCGCCACCACCGCCTTGCGCTGCGGCACCGGCAGGCCCGCGGCCCCCCGCGTCAGCGTCAGACCGGTGAATCCCGCCATCAGCGCGACCGCCAGCGAGGCGATCACGAGGATCGGGTCGTGCGCGTGTTCATGCATCCCGCGGCCGCTCTCCCAAGGACCTGCCGCTTGATACACGAAACCCGTGCACAATCCATCAATGTCGTCCGCCCGTCGCGCAACAATGATGCGCGGCCATGCAGCGCGGCCACGCAGCACCCGGTCGGCCGGGCAGGATCACGCGCCCTGCCCGGCCGGTCCGCGTCAGTCCTCGACCAGCTCGCCGGTCCCGGTGTCGAGGTGATACTCGCCGCCGCCGTCCATCTCGATCTCGTAGACCCAGCGGTCGTCCTCGTCGTCGAGTTCCAGCTCCTCGATCCGCGCGCCGTCCTGCTCCAGCCCGGTCAGCGCCTCGACCAGCATGCCGCTCGCAGCCTCGGCCGCCTGCAGTTCCTCGTCCTGGAAGATGCCGCTGACGAAGCTGTCCAGCCGCTGCTCGGATTGCGAGACGACCTCGCCGCTCTGGGCGTCGACGCTGACCTCGTAGACGTCGCCGCCCTGCACGATGTCGATCTCGTAGACGCGGATGCCGCCCTCGGTCTCCAGCTCGGCCTCGAGCACGCCGCCCGCGACGCTGCCCTGCGCCGCCTCGATCGCGCGCGCCATGCCGACGGTTTCGGGCGCGTCCTGGGCCAGGGCCGGCCCTGCGGCCAGCGCCGCGGCGGCCATGATGAGGGGAAGGGAATGTCGCATGGTGATCTCCGTTCGTTCTGGGCCCCGGCACCGCACGGGCCGGGCTATCGGGGAAACCCGGCGCGGCGGGAAAGGTTTCCCGCCCCGCGCAGGCCCGCGACGGGCGCCGTTCGTGCAAGACGAATTGCCTTTGTCCGCGACCGGGCGCAGGATTCGCGGCGGGTCCGCACTCGCACGCGATGAAAGGAAGCGCGACATGGCCTATTACACCGGTACCATCCAGGCCGTTCCCACGGCCAACAGGCAGGCCTTCGTCGACCACGCGGCCGCTGCCTGGCCTTTGTTCCACGCCCACGGCGCCACGCGCATGATCGAAACCTGGGGCACCGACGTGCCGCACGGCACGGTCACCGACTTCTACCGAGCGGTCGAGGCGACCGGGGACGAAAGCGTCGTCTTTTCCTGGATCGAGTGGCCCGACCGCGCCACCGCCGATGCCGCCTGGCCGGCGATCGACGCGGACCCGGCCATGAAGGCGCTGCCGCCGATGCCCTTCGACGGCAGCCGGATGATCTTCGGCGGCTTCGCGCCCGTGCTCGAGCGGGGCAGCCATTCCGGCGCGCCGCATTACCAGGGCTTCCTGCTCGCGGTGCCCGAAGGAAAGAAATCCGCCTATGTCGACATGGCGGAATGGGGCTGGTCGATCTTCAAGCCGCATGGCGCGCTCGGCGTGGTCGAGGCCTGGGGCGAGGACGTGCCGCACGGCAAGCGCACCGACTTCTATCGCGCCATCCGCGCCGAAGAGGGCGAGGTGCCCGTCTTCAGCTGGATCGCCTGGCCCGACCGCGCCACCTGCCTCGCCGCCGGCGCCGCGATGGAGGCCGAGATGAGTGAGGCCGAGATGCCCGAGATGCCGTTCGACGGCATGCGCATGATGTGGGGCGGGTTCGAGCCGGTCTTCGATTCCGGCGCCTGAGCGGCTGAAAAAACGCCCCCGCGGCGGGTAGTGCGCCCGCGCCGCGGAGGCGTGAATCCTAAGGATTCGTAAAAGCGTCTCTGCAAGCCATTGATATTGCTAGGGCGCTTGCATGTCCCATCGTGGGACACCGCGCGGCCGGCCCCCGTCCCCGGGGTGCCGGCCGCGCGTGCGGGTCACCCCTTGTCGCCGATCTTGTCCTGGGTCCGAGTCTCGAAATCCTCAGCCGCGTGCCGCTCGTGAAGCTGCTCGTGGGGCTCGCCGAAGGTCCGGTTGACCATCCGGCCCCGCTGCACCGCCGGCCGCGCGTCGATCTCCTTCGCCCAGCGCTGGACGTTCTCGTAGCTCTGGACGTCCAGGAACTCGCCCGCGTCGTATTGCCGGCCCAGCGCCAGGTTGCCGTACCACGGCCAGATCGCCATGTCGGCGATCGTGTAATCCTCGCCGGTGATGAACGCCCGGTCCGCCAGGTTGCGGTCCAGCACGTCCAGCTGGCGCTTCACCTCCATCGTGAAGCGGTTGATCGGGTATTCCATCGGCTCGGGCGCATAGGCGTAGAAATGTCCGAACCCGCCGCCGAGGTAGGGCGCGCTGCCCATCTGCCAGAACAGCCACGACAGCATCTCGGCCCGCTTCTCGGGCGCGCCGAGGAAGGCGCCGAACTTCTCGGCGAGGTGCAGCAGGATCGCGCCGGATTCGAACACCCGCACCGGATCACCGCCCGAGCGGTCGATCAGCGCCGGGATCTTCGAGTTCGGGTTGACCCCCACGAAGCCCGATCCGAACTGGTCGCCGTCGCCGATCTTGATCAACCAGGCGTCGTATTCCGCGCCGCGGTGCCCGGCGGCCAGCAGTTCCTCGAACATCACCGTGACCTTGACCCCGTTCGGCGTGGCGAGGCTGTAGAGCTGGAACGGATGCTGGCCGTGCGGCAGGACCTTGTCGTGCGTGGCCCCGGCGATGGGTCGGTTGATCGAGGCAAAGCGTCCGCCGCTCTCGGCGTCCCAGGTCCAGACTTTCGGCGGGGTGTAGGCTTCGGTCATCGCGGCGATCCTTCTTGGTGGAGTTTCCCCAGAACCTAAGCATGCGCCGCCGGAACGCCAGAGGCACGCGCGCCGCTTTCGTCCGCGCAGGGGCTGTGCTTTGCTGCAGGGATGGATCGCAGACCCGTCGCCCTTGTCCTCGGAGCCGCCGTCTGGCCGGACGGCCAGCCCTCGCCGACGCTGCGCCGGCGGGCGCTGCACGCGGCCGGGCTGTGG
>NZ_JBELMH010000070.1:10721-18135 GCF_042096055.1 Citreimonas sp.
TGCTCAGAACACGCCGATCTCGGCCAGCGCGCCGGCCAGTTCCGGCGGCAGCGCGTCCTCGGCCTGACGGTGCGCGGGCAGATCGCGCGGCGCGTCGGCGGGCGCCAGGTAGCGCCAGCCCTGGAACGGGCGGCGCGGCGCCGGCGTGGTGCGCACCAGCACCGGGTCGAGAACGATGGCGCAGCGGCGGATGCCGTCCTCGCCCGAGACCTCGTCCAGTCGCACGATGCGCTGGCGGGCCTGGATAAGACCCTTGATGACCCAGTAGATCGAGCCGCCGGACTCGATCTCGGGCTGCTTCTTGGGCCACATCCGGGTGACGTGGCGCGGCAGGCCGTCCGCGAAGCGCCGGGCGTGGCCTTTCTGCCACGCGACCAGCTGCTCGACGCTTTCGGTGCCGGCGCTCAATTTCAGAAGATGGATGTGCTTATCCACAGATTCTTCCCCAATTCCCACGTATATTGTAGCTGACACTCCGCGCGCTTCAATCAGTTGTGGTCGCATGGCCAAATGCGCTAGATTGATCGCCTGCCGGAAACAGGGAATCGACCGCCATGTCACGCTTTGCCGCCCCCATCGCCGAACAGATATGGGACATGAAGTATCGCCTGAAAGAGGCGGACGGCACACCGGTCGACCTTTCGGTCGAGGACAGCTGGCGCCGCATCGCCCGGGCGCTGGCCGCGGTCGAGAAAGATGCGCCCGCCTGGGAAGAGAAGTTCTACGCCGCGCTCGAGGACTTCAAGTACCTGCCGGCAGGCCGCATCACCGCAGGCGCCGGCACCAGCCGCAGCGTGACCCTGTTCAACTGCTTCGTCATGGGCACCGTGCCCGACACGATGGCCGGCATATTCGACATGCTGAAGGAGGCCGCGCTGACCATGCAGCAGGGCGGCGGCATCGGCTACGATTTCAGCACGATCCGGCCGCGCGGCGCGGCGGTGCACGGCGTGGCGGCAGACGCCAGCGGGCCGCTGTCCTTCATGGACGTCTGGGACGCGATGTGCCGCACGATCATGTCCGCGGGCTCGCGCCGCGGCGCGATGATGGCCACGATGCGCTGCGATCATCCCGACATCGAGGACTTCATCGCAGCCAAGTCCGACAGCGCGCGGCTGCGCATGTTCAACCTGTCCGTGCTGGTTACCGACCCGTTCATGGAGGCGGTGAAGGCGGACGGGTCGTGGGACCTGACGTTCGGCGACAAGGTCTATCACACCGTGCAGGCGCGCGACCTGTGGAACCGCATCATGCAGGCCACCTACGATTACGCCGAGCCGGGCGTGATCTTCATCGACCGCATCAACCAGCAGAACAACCTGCACTACGTCGAGACGATCGCCGCCACGAACCCCTGCGGCGAGCAGCCGCTGCCGCCCTACGGCGCCTGCCTGCTCGGCTCGATCAACCTCGCCCGCCTGGTCCAGAACCCGTTCGAGGAGGACGCCGGGATTGACGACGCGGCGCTGGACGATCTGGTCGCGACCGCGGTGCGGATGATGGACAACGTCGTCGACGCGTCGAAATTCCCCCTGCCGCAGCAGGCCGAGGAGGCGCGCAACAAGCGCCGCATCGGCCTGGGCGTCACCGGCCTTGCCGATGCGCTGCTGATGACCGGCCTGCGCTACGGATCGGAAGAAGCCGCGGTAAAGACCGGCGAGTGGCTGCGCCGCATCGCGCGGGCGTCGTACCTCGCCTCGGTCGAGCTGGCGAAGGAAAAGGGCCCCTTCCCGCTGTTCGACGCCGAGCCTTTCCTGGCCTCGGGCATGATGAGCCGCATGGACGACGACGTGCGCGACGCGGTGCGCAAGCACGGCATCCGCAACGCGCTGCTGACCTCGATCGCGCCCACCGGGACCATCTCGCTTTACGCCGGTAACGTGTCGTCGGGGATCGAGCCGGTCTTCGCCTACAGCTACACCCGCAAGGTGCTGCAGAAGGACGGCAGCCGGACCGAGGAAGAGGTCGTCGACTACGCCGTGCAGATGTGGCGCGATCTGAAGGGCGACGCCCCCCTGCCCGAGCATTTCGTCAACGCCCAGACGCTGGCGCCGCTCGATCACGTGCGCATGCAGGCCGCGGCGCAGCCTTGGATCGACAGCTCGATCTCGAAAACGATCAACTGCCCCGAGGACATCTCGTTCGAGGCGTTCAAGAGCGTCTATCTCGAAGCCTACGAAACCGGCTGCAAGGGCTGCACCACCTACCGGCCGAACGACGTCACCGGCAGCGTGCTGAGCGTCGCGCCGGAGAAGCCGAAGGCCGAGAAACCGGCGCCCGAGCTCGTCGCCCCCGACGACGCAGAGCCGCAGCAGCCCCACGGCGACGTGGTCTACATGTCCGAACCGCTGGAGCGTCCGTCGGAGCTGGAGGGTGCCACGTACAAGCTCAAGTGGCCCGACAGCGAGCATGCCATCTACCTGACGATCAACGACATCATCGTCGGCGGCCGTCGGCGGCCCTTCGAGGTCTTCATCAACTCGAAGAACATGGAGCACTTTGCCTGGACCGTGGCGCTGACGCGCATGATCTCGGCCGTGTTCCGCCGCGGCGGCGACGTGAGCTTCGTGGTCGAGGAGCTTAAGGCCGTCTTCGACCCGCGCGGCGGCGCCTGGGTGCAGGGCAAGTACATCCCCTCGATCCTGGCCGCGATCGGCGGCGTGATCGAGCGGCACATGGTCGCCATCGGCTTCCTCGAGGGCGAGGGCACCGGCCTGAAATCCGACCCGACCGCGCAGGTCGTCAACCTCGGCACCCCGCGAGGCAAGCCCTGCCCCAGCTGCGGCCAATACGACCTGCAGATGGTCGAGGGCTGCATGACCTGCCTCAGCTGCGGGCACAGCAAGTGTCAATAGCCATACGGTAAGTTCAGTAACGGACATGCCGCATCTATTCGGTGGCACCGCGAATGCGCTGAATCGATGGTGTTTTTTTACTCTGAACAAGAGGGGGCCGCGAGCACGGTAGACAGAATAGATTTCGCTAATTAGCCGATTAGCTTGTCCAGTTTTCGGGGTTCCGCGAAGCAGAAGTGTCCCGGTGAAGCACGACGGAAGCGCAGCCGAGCAGGGCGGAGACCTCAAGTATCGGAGCCCTGATCGGCTGTGCGTGCTTGCCGCTCCGCGCGGCTTCTCTGGTAGTAGAGCTTCATCAACGATGGGCGTCCAGGGAGCGTGCGACCGGTCCTTTCGCATTTGTTTCGCTGCTTGCCTTCGCGAAGCGTCTTCGGCGGTGGCATGTTCTCGGTGATCGCCGGGTGGGTGACGCGCTGACCCTCGTTGAAGAGACGAAATGGCAGCGGCACGCCTTTCCAGCAAAGCCCCCGGACACCTGACGAAGAACTTCAACCCTGTTCAGCTCACGCTCGCTCATGACCAGCATTCCCTCGGCCACACTCCATTCCCGCCCAAACAGCGATGTGCAGCGCTTCTACTGCTTAGATGCGGGACATTTTAACTTTGCTCGTACACCATGTGATGTAGTTTCGGATCTAACGCCTAGGTGTTGTCCGGTTATTCCATGCGCAGCTACTCCGTCGCCCTTCGCCGCTTTCAAACCCCGCAAGGTCAGGCTCGCGGCATTCTTCAGAACGCGAATACATATCAACCCTCGATCATCGGCTCTCTCTATGAGGCTTCTCTCAGCCGGCGCTGCGCGTCCCCAAACACGCTGTACCGAGCCCTAACGTCAGCGCAGGCACTCCTCTCTTGGGCGAACGACACGAACATTGACCTGGAGCGTCAGCTTCTTGCCGGCATACCGCTCGACATCAGGGATATTGAGGCCTTCGCCCACTGGCTCGAAATGCGTTGCCGAAAAGACGCCGCAACGCTCACGCGCGCTAGCATTAAGACCTACAACGCGCACTTAGCCGGGGCCGAGCGCATGGTGACTTGGTTCGTCGACCAGTACTACGACATCGCCCATGAGAAGCTGCCCCGTGGCGTCCTGCTCGACGCCCTCCACCGCACATCGCGGAGAGCATGGAAGAGCCAGCACATCAAAGAGGCCGCGGACTCCGCGGCTCCAGATCTTTCCGACGACGACATCTCGACCGTCGAGACGTTTCTTCACAGCGCTGCAAAAGCCAACAATGCAGAGCCGCGTTGGGTGCGCGCCTACTTGATCTGGCGGTTGGCCATCGAGTTCGGCATGCGCATCGGCGAGATTCTGGCGCTGAGACTGGAGGATTGCCCGAGTCGCGCCAATCCCGCTTTCCGTGTCGTCCGCATCGAGGACCGCAAAGGCTCGCCGGATCCACGCGGCGTCTATGCCCCGCGTCCGAAGACGCTTGGGCGCGATCTGGCTCCGATTCTCTCTAACACTGCTTTCCCGCATCTTGTAATTGATTATCAAGTCGATCACCGCTTGAAGCGCGTACGTCGAGCAAGCGGACGTGTCGTTCGGCGACCAGTTTTGTCCCACACCTATTTGCTTGTGGACGATGAGGGAAACCCGCTGTCTGTTTTTACCGCCCGAAACCTAGCAAAGGCAATCGAACACAACACCGGAGTCTTATTCTCCTGGCACCTTGCCCGCCACGCATTCTTCAATCGCGCTTACAGCGCGGTTGCAGGCATCGAATTTCCGACCGAGCGCACCATACGCCTTGGTGACCTCATTTACTGGGGCGGCTGGCGCGATCCGGGTAGCCTCGACTGCTATGTTAGACGCGCGAGGAAAGATCGTGCGCGAACTGGCATTGCCATCTGGAACGGCTCCAACCGTTGGGACGCCTTGGAGTGATTTTCGATTCCACATCAGGCTTCTGGACCGATTCGCATGGTGCGCGTTTCATTAAGAACGAATTCGACCCCAATCGTCCTACCTTTCTATCCGTCACGGAAGAGCGCTGGACCGGAAAACGTCTACAGAAGACGTTCACGCTATCGTGGCCAAAGGACCTAGACCCTAATCTACATAGCCTTCTCCAAGACACGCTGAAGCGCCGCATGCGTCGCCAATCGCCTTCGGCCCTCGACAAGTATCGACAAATTATCCAAGTCACGGCCGATCTGCGCATCAAGGGTCGACGTCTCCGGGCCGACGATCTTCTCAACAGCGAAAAGGTCCGCGTTCTCTGGGACGCGGTTCACAGCGACCTGCGGCCCTATTTGCGCGGGCTGCTCCCCGAGCTCATCGAGGCGTACGATCCCCATGGGGCCTACGCCATGTCGCTCCTTCTGAAAGACTGGACCGCCAAACGCCGACTGAATTGGAAGCGATCGGTACTCGAATGGAATCCACATGATGGCTCCATGACATCCGCCGAGCTGGAAGTACTGCGCGCCCACCTGTCTCCGCCGGAAACAGAAGGGCTGTATGAGCATTTCGGGCGCCTCATTGTTCGCCTTAGCCTCGCTACTCTCCGCCGCCCCTCCCAGTTAATTTCCATTGCCGCCGATGGGCTGCGTCGTATCTCGACGACCGTTGGAACAACGGCCGACCTCCGTGTTCCAACGGTCAAGGCACAGACAGGAGCTAGCGCGCCTTGGCTGCCAATACCTGCCGATCTTGCCGATGACATCGACACCTATCGTTCCCGTCCTGAGATCAAGGGTGCGGCTGTTTCTAAGGACCTGCTGCTTCCTATCTCTTTTGGATCATTTGGCACTGCTGCGTTGCGCGTTATCGCGCCAAACGCCTCTCAGGCCAAACACGCGGCGCAAGAATGGGTGAAGAAACGAAGCATCATCAGCCCGCGCACAGGACAGCTTCTGCACATCAATATGCGCCGAATCCGGCACACAGGCGCGACGCACCTGGCGATGCAAGGCTATCCGCTCGAACTCATCCAAGATGTTCTCGAGCATGCCAATGGAATATCCGCGCGGCACTACATCGACGCTGTCGGCGCCGAGTTTCTTCCCACATTCGAAAAAGCGGATCGCAACCTTGGCGGCCGATTCTCAATGATGCGTGAGGCCTGGTTCAAGGGCAAGATTGTCGACCGCGAAGAAGCCCTCAACCGCCGCATAGTTGTTCCTGACCCGAGCGCGCCCGCTGCTGTCGGCGCGTGCGGCAAAGGCGGGACCTGCCCCGTCCATCCGCTCTTTAGCTGCTACTCCTGCGCGCATTTCCTAGCGTTCCGCAATGCCAAACACCAGAAGGTGCTGGACTTTGTCGAGGCCGAGTACGCGCGTTGGCGCGCCGTCGAAAGAAGCAATTCCCGCTCCAAAGCCATTAAAGATTTCGATCGCATCGCTGCTGGCGTGCAGGAGGTCATAGACCTCATCGATCAGGAGGCCTCGGATGACTGCGATTGACACGCTGCGAGTTCTTATTCGCGACGCCGGCGGCTCTGCATCGCTCGTCGACGCGCTGCCGCGCTATTTCTCTAGCGTACCGGATTGGCTTAACCCGGAGTCCGACACCTGGAATGTTGCACCGCTGCATCGTCGCGCGGACGTAAAAACGTATACGATCGATTTCACCCGCGTTGCGCATTGCGAGCTTCGAGCCGTCGCCCGCGCTCACTCCCTTTGGCAGATCGTGGAGCGCCAGGTCGGGCCAGCGTCCCTCTGTGCAGCGCTCAACGTATTCGTCCACTTGGGCAATCAAATTGGCTCGCGCCCTCTTTCCACTCTCAAGACGGAAGACTTCCTCGCCGTCGAACGGTTATTGAAGGATCGCTATGCGCAAGGAACGTCCGCGCGCGCGTGCGCCGATCTTCAGCGCGTCGCGACATGGCTGAATCGGCAGACCGGACTGCACCTCGATTACACATCAACGCTGCGGCCGGCAGCAGTGCATGGACGAGAGGCGACCGACGAGAGCCGCTACGGAAAGCTTCTTCCTGACGCCGTCGTGGCCGATCTCCTCGCCGCCAGGCATGACCCGGATCTGTCCGATCGCGACCGCTTCTTTCTCGCCGCGATTGCAATTTCCGTCGCCACCGGCTTTCGCCTAAGTGAACTCCTCGCGCTTCCCGTCGATTGCCTCATCCAAGACGAGGGCACGCTTCTAGTGCGCAGTTTCGTTTCGAAACATGGAAAAGCCGCGCCACGCCCCGTGCCGCCAGAACTTGCCGACATCGTCGTAAATGCCGTGGAACACATCCGTGCGGTGACGGAGCCAGCTCGCCATAGGGCACAGGCCTTGGCTCAAAATGCGCCCACCGACTGGTCATCTGTCGTTCGTGCTCCTGATTCGGTGCTTGAGTATTTCCTGCGATTGTGGCTGGCGGATTGGATCGCCGACCCCGAGCACCGGATGATCGACCTGCGTTGGGCATATTATTCGCGAGGCAAACGCTCGCAGTGGTTTCCTATCGCGGACCTTCTAGAGCGGTATGAAGGCAATCTATCTGCCATTTCGCGTGAGCTGAATGTATCTCGGGCAAGTGTGGCGAGGATGGTTAAACAAATCAAAGCCGCAGAACGCGGGGAAGTGTATCTCGGAGCCAGGACCGCGG